>DATJYN010000029.1:0-3344 GCA_035499575.1 Burkholderiales bacterium
GCGTGGCGCTGCTGATCGTGACCTACGTGCCCGCGCTTTCGCTCTGGCTGCCCCGGACGCTCGGCTACTGAGAACCGGCCCGCGCATGAATCGAACGCTCGCCGGTGCAATCGTCGCTGTCCTGGCGCTGCTCCCGCCCGCTTCCGCCCCGGCGGAGGACATCGCGCCGTTGGCACAGAAGGCCGTCGCCGTCATCGACGCCCTGAACGTGGAGCGGCGCTGGCCCGCCGGCGTGCACGTGCAATGGGAATCGGGCGAGCCGGACGGGAAGCCCGCGACCGGGATGGGCAAACACACGCACTGCAGCGCGTTCGCCGCGTCGGCGGCGAAGCATCTGGGGGTCTATCTCCTGCGCCCGCCCCAGCATCCACAAGCGCTGCTGGCAAACGCGCAATATGACTGGCTGGAGAGCAAAGGCGCGCAGGAGGGATGGCAACCGGTGCGCGACGGCGTCGAGGCCCAGGCGCTGGCCAACCGCGGCCTGCTGGTCGTGGCCACGTATCGCAATCCGAAGGACAACAAACCCGGCCACATCGCCATCGTCCGGCCGAGTGACAAGGGCCGCGCGGCGATCCAGTCCGAAGGCCCGCAAATCACCCAGGCCGGCGGCACCAACTACCGGAGCACGAGTCTCAAGCAGGGGTTTGCCTCGCACCCGTTCGCGTGGACGCGCAACGAAGTGCGCTACTACGCCCACGCCATCGATCTCGCGAACGCGCACTAGGTGTAGATTCCAATCATGGAAACCTTCGATGGCCGCACCGCATGGCAGCCCAGCCAGCGCTATCCCGACCCGTCGATCGTGGTGCTCGACGACGCCTTCAACAAGTACCGCCTGCCGCTCGCCAAGGTCGAACGCCTGTACACCGGCTGCCGCTGGGCGGAGGGCCCGGTCTGGTTCGGCGATGCGCGCGCCCTCGTCTGGAGCGACATCCCGAACAACCGCATGCTGCGCTGGGACGAGGAGTCCGGCGCGGTCAGCGTGTTCCGCAAGCCTTCCGGCTACGCCAACGGCAACACGCGCGACCGCAAGGGGCGCTTGCTCACCTGCGAGCATGGCGGCCGGCGCGTGTCGCGCACTGGACACGATGGCCGCGTCACTACATTGGTGGGCAGTTACGAGAACAAAAAACTGAATTCGCCGAACGATATCGTGTGCAAATCGGACGGCTCGGTGTGGTTCACCGATCCCACCTTCGGCATCCTCGGCTGGTACGAGGGCGCGAAGGCCGAACCCGAGTTGCCGATGAACGTCTACCGCTGGGATCCCTCCGGCAAGGTGGTGGTGGTCGCGGCGGGCATCAACCAGCCGAACGGCCTCGCTTTCTCGCCGGACGAGAAAATCCTCTACATCGTCGAATCGCGTTCGACGCCGCGGAAAATACTTTCTTTTGCAGTAACAGATGGAAATTCTCTGGCAAATAAAAAAGTCCTCATCGATGCCGGACCGAAGGGTACGCCCGATGGCTTTCGCGTCGACACGGAGGGCAACCTCTGGTGCGGCTGGGGCATGGGCGAAGCGGGCCTAGACGGCGTGCATGTTTTCAATCCCGGCGGCAAGCTGATCGGCCGCATCGACCTGCCGGAGCGCTGCGCGAACCTCTGCTTCGGCGGCGCCGACCGGAACCGCCTGTTCATGGCCGCCAGCACCTCCCTGTACGCGCTCTACGTCAACACGCAGGGCATTCCGTACTTTTGACGCGGCTTTCGGCGTTTCTGCTGCTCGCGCTCGCCAACCTGTTGTGGTCGGGCAACTGGATCGCGGGACGCGCTTTGCGCGGCGCCTTCGAGCCGGTGGCGCTCAATTTCTGGCGATGGATGGTCGCGCTCGTGGTGCTTACGCCCTTCGCCCTGCCGGGACTGCGCGGCACGTGGCCCGTCGTCCGGCGCAACGCCGGCATCCTGCTGCTGCTCGCCTTCACCGGCGTGGCCTTGTTCCAAAGCCTGGTTTACCTCGGCCTGCGCAGCACCACGGCGGTGAACGCCGTGCTGCTCAATTCCTCGTTGCCGCTATTCATCCTGCTCTGCTCCTGGGCGATCGAGCGCGAGCGCGCTTCGCCGCGGCAGGTGGCCGGCATGCTGATCTCGCTTGCCGGCATCCTCGTGATCCTGTCGCGCGGCGATCCCGCCGCGTTGTGGCACCTGGAGCTGCATGCCGGCGACGGCTGGATCCTGCTGGCCATGCCGGTCTGGGGCATCTACTCGGTGCTGCTCAAGCGCCGGCCTCCCGAACTGGGCGGCCTGCAGTTTCTGTTCGTGATCTCAGTGGCAGGTTTGCTGATGCTCGCGCCGGTCGTGGCCCTGCAAGCGATACGCACCCCGCCGCAGTGGCCAGGCACGGCCGCCGCGCTCGGCGTGCTCTACATGGGGGTCGCCGCTTCGGTACTCGCGTTCATTTTCTGGAACCGCGGCGTGGCGGCGGTAGGCGCGAATGCGGCGGGCTTCACCATCCACCTGCTGCCCGCGTTCGCCACGCTGCTCGCAATCTCTTTCCTGGGCGAGACCTTCGCCAGCTTTCACGCCGCCGGCATTGCCACCATCGTCGCCGGCGTGCTGATGGCGACTTGGCGGCGCGCCTAGAACTCGATCACGCCCTTGCCCGACGACTGGGTGTCGAAGACCCGGTACGCTTCGGCGGCTTGGTCTAGCTTCCAACGATGGGAGAAGATTTTTTCCAGCTCGATGCCGCTGTCGGCGATGAAGCGCGCGCACTCGGCCATGCCCATTGCGCTGAAGGTCCATGAGCCGATCAGCGTGACCTGCCGGCGCAGCAAGTCCGGCGACACCTCGAGCGCCACCTCGCCGCCTTCGCCGACGTAGCAGGCGGTGCCCCAGGTCTTTACCGCGCGCACCGCCGCCTGCCGCGCCGCGGGCGCACTGCTGCACTCGAGCGCGAGGTCCACGCCCTCGCCGCGCGTGAGCTCCTTCAGCGCCTTCACTGCGTCGTCCTTCGAGGCGTCGATAAGCGCGTCGGCGCCGAACCGTCCGGCGAGCGCGAGGCGCTCGGCGTTGGTCTCCACTGCGATCACGCGCGCGCCCATCTTGGCGCCTAGCAGCGTGGCGCTTAGGCCGACCGGGCCCTGGCCGAACACGGCGAGCGTCTGCCCGCCCGCGAGCTTCATCCGCCGCAGCGCGCCGAACGCGGTGCCCGTGCCGCAGGAGACCGCCGCGCCTTCGGCGAAGCTGAGCTCCTCGGGCAGCGGCACCAGCGTGCGCACAGGCACCTTCAGGTACTCTGCGTGCCCGCCGTGCGCGGTCACGCCGTAGACCAGGATTCCCTCGCGGCAGAGCTGCGACCAGCCGACGCGGCAGTGCTTGCAAGCGCCGCAGCCCGAATAGTGATG
>DATJYN010000030.1:0-11601 GCA_035499575.1 Burkholderiales bacterium
GGGGCAATCGGCCGCTCCCGTGCCGCTGCACGCGGAGTAAAACCGGTCCGGCCGGTCAGGCGGCGGCAGCCTTCGGGTTGGGCCCATATTGGTTCTCGCCCGGATTGCTGTCCTGGACGTAGAAGATGATCAGCACGATGATCCCGATCAGCGGCACGAGCCCGATCAGCAGCCACCAGCCGCTGCGATCCGTGTCATGCAACCTGCGCACCGAAACCGCGAGGCTCGGGATAAGCAGGGCCAGGCTGTAAATGGTGGACAACAGCCAGAAATGGATGACCACCGCGACCACCGCGACTGCGATGCTGACGCCGATGTTGACGGCGACAAACATCCAGAACTCCTCGCGGCGCGCGCGTCCGCCGAAGTCGGCGTACTTTTTCTGAATAGCCTGCAGATACCAGTTCATGCCCCACCTCCCCTTTTGACCTGCCTGGAAGTCTACGCCTCAAGCGTGCGCGATCCTCTCGTCGGCGAACATCAGCCGGTCGACGACCGTGTTCAGCAGCGATTGGGACAGCTGCAACTGGCAGTTGACCGAGAGCTTCTTCATCGCCGCAGGGCGGAACTCGGCGATCAAGGCGTCGGTCAGGGTCTCGACGGTCGCCTGGCGGGGGATCTCGCCCTTCTTCACGTGCGCCATTTCGCCGAAGTAGGACCCGGTGCGCAACACGTTCAGCAGGCGGCCGGACTTGACCACCTTCACTTCGCCCTGCGCGAGGAACAGCAGCTCGGCGCCCTTGTCGCCTTCCTTCATGATGACGGTCTGCGCCGGCACCCGCACCCAGTAGCTGGCGTGCACCAGTTCCCAGATTTCCGCGTCGTTCAGTGTTTCCAGCGGCTTGAAGCCGCGCAGCGCGGTGAATTTCTCGCGGTCGGAGATTTCCTTGACGTAGACGCTGAAGCGGCCGATTTCGGCGAGGTCGAAGGCGAGGTCGGCCCAGCCCGGGTAGCGCTTGTCGGGCGCCTTGCGCAGCATGCGCATCAGGATCCGGTCCACCTCCCGGTCGAGCTCCGGGCGCCACTCGCTGGGCAGCGGCGGGTCCTTTTCGACGATGTTGATCAGCAGCTGGGTCACCGTTTCGCCGGTGAACGGGCGCTGGCCGGTAAACAGGCCGTAGAGCACCACGCCAAGCGAAAACATGTCGCTCTGGAAGCTCAGCTCGCTGCCGCCGCGCACCTGCTCGGGCGACATGTAGCTCGGCGTGCCGACGTCCTGGATCTGCGTGTGCTGGGTGTTGGTGAGCAGCGCGGCGCCAAAATCGACGATCTTGATCTGCGAACCCTCGGACACCATCAGGTTGGCGGGCTTGATGTCGCGGTGGATGATGCCCTGCCGGTAGGCGTAGTCGAGCGCGCCGCAGCACTTGAAGGCGATCTCGAACACGTCCTCGACCGGTCGCAGGCCGTCGGGCAGCACCGCGCCCGACAAGTCGCCGCCCGGCACGTACTCGACCGCGATGTAGCCTGATTTCTCGTCGATCGAGGCTTCCAGGATCGCGGCGATGTGCGGGTGCTGCAGGCGCCCGGCGAGCGAGGCCTCGTTCATGAACTGCTGGCGGCTGGTCTCCTTCATGCCGGCGCCCGCGAACAGGCTGGCGTCGAGCACCTTCAGCGCCACCTCCTGCCCCGAAAAGGTGTCGAGCGCCTTGTAGACCGTGCCCGAGCTGCCCTTGCCCAGGCGCTCCACCAGCGCGAACTTGCCGATCCGCTGCGTGTCCTCGCGGATCGTGGTCTCGACCTCGTCGCCCTCCACTGGTATTTTCCCCCCTTAGCCCAAGGATTAGACCGATGAACGCGACGATACGCAAGATCGAAACCCGCGACCGCAAGCGCTGGGGCGAACTCTGGGACGGCTACTGCAAGTTCTACGAGCGCGACCTGTCCGGCCCGGTCACCGAATACACCTGGAAACGGATCGTGGACCCCGCGTCGCCCGTGCACGCCATCGTGGCCGAAACCAAGACAGCTGGGGTGGTCGGCATCGCCAACTACATCATCCACGAGAACACCTGGACGCTGACGCCCGTGTGCTATCTGGAAGATCTGTTCGTGGATCCGAAAGTCCGCGCGGGCGGCGCCGGCAAACAGCTCATCGACTGGCTGGTGGCCGAGTGCAAGGCGCAGAAGTGGTCGCGCCTTTACTGGAACACCAAGGAAACCAATTACCGCGCGCGCGGCCTGTACGACAAATACACGCCGCACAGCGGCTTCCTGCGCTACGTGATCAATTTCTAGGCCGGCGGCTTGAGCTGGGCGCTCGGCGTCGAGCGCGAAATCTTCAGTTCTTCCTCGGTCATGTCGGCCGGGACGTCGGCGAACAGCGGCGTGCTGAGGTAGCGCTCGCCCGTATCCGGCAGCATGGCCAGGATGTTTGCGCCCTTCTCCGCGCCGGCAGCCACCTTGAGTGCGCCGGCGAAGGTCGCGCCCGAAGTGATGCCCACGAAGATGCCTTCCTTGGCGGCGAGGTCCTTGCTGCAGCGGATCGCCTCCGGGCCCGGGATGGGCAGCAGACGGTCGAACGCCTTCATGTCGACGGCGTCGCCGGTCAGTTTCGGGATGAAGTCCGGCGTCCAGCCCTGCATCGGATGCGGCTTGAAGCTCGGGTGCGGCGCGGCGGGCGTGCCGTCGGGCTTGCGCGCCTGCGCGATCTTGCTGCCGAGCAGCGGCGCATCTTCCGGCTCGCAGGCGACGATCTTGGTCTTGGGACTTTCCTTGCGCAGTACCCGCGCCACGCCCTTGAGCGTCCCGCCGGTGCCGTAGCCCGTCACCCAGTAGTTCAGGCCGATGTCGGCGAAGGCATCGACGATCTCGCGCGCGGTCGTGCGCGAGTGATAATCGGGATTGGCCTCGTTCTCGAACTGGCGCGTCATGAACCAGCCGTGCGCGGCGGCGAGTTCTTCCATCTTCTTGATCATGCCGACGGCACGCTCGGCCGCCGGGGTAACGATCACCTTGGCGCCAAGGAAGCGCATCAGCTTGCGGCGTTCGACGCTGAACGGTTCGGCCATCGTCACCACCAGCGGGTAGCCCTTGGCGGCGCAGACCATCGCCAGGCCGATGCCGGTATTGCCGCTGGTCGCTTCGATGACGGTCTGGCCCGGCTTCAGCGCGCCGGATTTTTCCGCCGCCTCGATCACGCCGATCGCCAGGCGATCCTTCACCGAGCCGAGCGGATTGAAGGCTTCCACCTTGACGAACAGGTTCACGCCGGCCGGCGCCAGGCGGTTTATGCGCACGACCGGGGTGTTGCCGATCGTTTCCAGGATGCTCGAGTATCGTTTTGCCATGGCTGGCTCCTCGGGATTGGTCGCGCGGGGATAATATGCCCGTGTCCCCGAATTAGAAAGGTCTCCGATGTCCGTCCATTCGTTCGCCGCCAAGCACGCCGCCGACCCGGTGCGGGAGGCCAGGGTCCACCTCGCCGCGGCGCACCGCCTCGCCTGCCTGCACGGGCTGGAGGAAGGCATCGACAACCACTTCACGGTCACGGTGCCCGGCAGCGAAGACCGCTACCTGATCCTGCCCTTCGGCCTGCACTGGTCGGAGGCGCGCGCCGCCGACATGATCGTATTCGACGAGTCGGGCCGAACGTTGGAAGGAGAAGGCGTGGTCGAGCTCTCGGCGCAGTGCATCCACGCGCCGATCCACCGCATCTGCGGCGCGCGCGTGGTGCTGCATACCCACCAGCCCTGGGCGCTTGCGCTCAACATGCTCGAGGACAACCGCCTGCTGCCCGCGAGCCAGACTTCGGCGTTCTTCGAAGGCAACGTTGCCTACGACGACACTTACTCCGGCACCGCGGATACCGTAGAGGAAGGCGAGCGCCTCGCGCGTGCGATCGGCGGCAAGCAGGTCCTGTTCATGAAGAACCACGGCGTGCTGGTGGTCGGCAAGACCGTGGCGCAAGCGTACAAGCGGCTGTATTTCCTCGAACGCGTCTGCCGCGCGCAGGTGCTCGCGATGAGCACCGGCAAAGCTCTCGGCGTACTTTCCGATGATGTGATCCGGCAAGTCCAGGCGCCTGCGCCGGACGACCGGCATTCGCGCGACGATCGCAATCGCCTATACTTCGAGGCGATGATGCGCGTGCTGGACCGCGAGCTGCCCGGCTACGCTGAATAGTCGACACCCCTTTTACCCACGGCAGGAGCCCTGTCATGAAGAAGACCCTTTTCGCAATCCTGATCGCGACCGCCGCCGGCTGCGCGACCGACAACACCACCCAGGGCGTTGCCTTGGGCGCGGGACTGGGCGCACTCGCCGGCGGCATCATCGGCGGCCACGGCTCGGACGCGCTGATCGGCGCAGCGGTCGGCAGCGGCATCGGCTACGTGATCGGCAACGAAAACGACAAGAAGAAGGCGCAGCAGATGAGCGAGCAATCGCGCCCGGCCTATGTGCACCACGAGACCGGCCCCTTCGGCGGCACCAGCTGGCGGCTGCAGGACTGGTCGCCGAAGAGCGGCAAGGAGGATTTCCGCGGGAAGTCGTTTGCGTTCAGCCGCGACGGCTGGGTGACGACCACGACGACCTATGGCGAAGGGCGCGCCAGCATCGAGACGGAAAGCTACCGCGTGGTCGGCAACACCCTGATCGTCAACAAGGGCGACTACCTGATCAACTACCACTTCGTGCTCCAGGGCGACCAGCTGACCGTGGACGCCGCCAACCTGCGCGCGATCCTGAAGCGCATCTGAGATGAATTTCGAAGTAAGCGATGCGATTGCGCTCGGCGCGGAAAGCCTGCGTTTCGACAATGCGTTCGTACGCTCGCTGCCGGCCGACCCGGTGCTGCGCAACGTACCGCGCCAGGTGCATGGCGCCGCCTACACGCTCGTCGATCCGACGCCGGTAGCCGCGCCGAAGCTGCTCGCATGGTCGGACGATCTGGCGGAGCAGCTTGGCATCGCGCGCCCTGGCGCGGATGACGCGCTGGTCGACGTGCTCGCGGGCAACCGCCTGCTGCCCGGCATGCAGCCCTACGCCGCGCGCTACGGCGGCCACCAGTTCGGCCACTGGGCGGGACAGCTGGGCGACGGGCGCGCCATCACGCTGGGCGAACTGCTCGCCGCCGACGGCATGCGCCAGGAACTGCAACTGAAGGGCGCCGGCCGCACGCCCTACTCGCGCACCGCCGACGGCCGCGCGGTGCTGCGCTCCTCGCTGCGCGAATTCCTCTGCAGCGAAGCCATGCACTGGCTCGGCGTACCGACCACCCGCGCGCTCAGCCTTGCCGCCACCGGCGAGCCGGTGGTGCGCGACATGTTCTATGACGGCCACCCGCGCGAGGAACCCGGCGCGGTGGTCTGCCGCGTCGCGCCCTCCTTCCTGCGCTTCGGCAATTTCCAGATTCTTGCCGCATCGGGCGAAATCGAGCTGTTGAAGGAATTGGCCGCTTTTGTGTTGAAAAATCATTTCCCCGCGCAAAACAAGGTCGAAGATTTTTTTCGCGAAATCTGCCGCCGCACGGCCCTGCTGATGGCGGACTGGATGCGCCTCGGTTTCGTGCATGGCGTGATGAACACCGACAACATGTCCGTCCTCGGCCTGACCATCGACTACGGCCCTTACGGCTGGCTGGAAGGCTACGACCTGGCCTGGACGCCGAACACCACCGACGCCGAGGGACGGCGCTACTGCTACGGCAACCAGCCGCATATCGCACAGTGGAACCTGGCGCGCCTCGCGGAAGCGCTGCTGCCGCTGGTGCCGGACAAGGCGCCTTTGCTCGACGGGCTCGAGCTCTACGGCAACACCTTCGCCGACGCCTGGCAGAAGGCGCTGGCGCAGAAGCTCGGCGTCGCGGCGCTCGATCAGCCGGGCGACGATGCGCTGGTAAGCGAACTGTTCGTACTGCTGGCGGCAAAGGAAACCGACTTCACGATCTTCTTCCGCAATCTCTCCACGCCCACGGTGGATTCCCTGAGGCCGGCCTACTACGATGACGCGCCGTCCGCTGCCCTCGAACCCTGGTTGATGAAATACCGGGGCCGGACGGCAAACGAAAGCGGGCGGCTCGAGCGCATGCACGCCGCCAATCCGAAATACCTGTTCCGCAACTACCTCGCGCAGCAGGCGATTGACGCGCTGGCGGACGGCGATGCCTCGGTGCTCGAGCGCCTGATGAAAGTCCTGCAGCACCCCTACGACGAGCAGCCCGGGCACCAGGACCTCGCCGCCAGGCGCCCGGAATGGGCGCGGCACAAGGCGGGCTGCTCGGCGCTTTCCTGCAGTTCCTGACCCTCCCCCCTTCACACAAGCCCGACAAGGGCTGTTTTCCCGGATTCAGCTTATGATTCCGCCCCATGCCACCCTCCGGTCCCGTTGCCGCCACGGATGACGAGGTCTACGCCCCGACCGAAAAGGGCAACCGCGAACTGAAGTCCGCGGGGACTTCGCTTTCGGTTCCGGAACTGCAGGTGCTGGTGCTGGTGGACGGCTTTTCCAGCGTTGGCCAGATCGCCTCGCGCGCGGCCGGCGCCACGCGCGACGAAGTGACGGCGGCCGTCCGCAAGCTGGTTGCCAACAAGCTGATCGTTTCCACCGCCGAGCCGGATTCCGATGTCTTGGGCTCCGGTTTTTCCACCATTGCCGTGCCCGCCGGATTTTTCAGCGGCCTGACGATGGACGCGAACCCGGAAGCCGAGGGCGGTACCTCGATCCTGAAGAAAAAGGGCTACTACGTGCGCATCGCGCGCCGCCCGGAAGAACGGCGCGAGGTCAAGGAAGGCTGGCAGCCGACGATCCTGGTGGTGGACGACGACCCGGACCTGCAGAAGCTGATCCGCACCTACCTTTCGCTGGAGGGCTTCAAGATGCGCGCGGCGCTGAAGCGCGACGACATCGTCATCTCCCTGCGCCAGGTGCCGCCGCCGGACCTGATCCTGCTCGACGTGCAGTTGCCCGATGCCAACGGCTTCGACATCCTCGCCAAGATGCGCCAGCACCCGGCGCTCAAGAGCATGCCGGTGGTGATGCTCACGGCGGAATCGACGCGCGAATCGGTGCTGCGCGGCCTGCAGGGAGGCGCCGACGGCTACATCACCAAGCCGTTCGAGCCGGACATGCTGATTGCCGCGGTGAAGGCCGTACTCGGCCTCACCCCGCCGCCGGCGGAAAAGAAGAAGTAGGCGCTTCGCCTACTTGGCGGACGCCTTCGCTTCGTAGTCGGCGATCGCCTTCTTCAGCATCGCCGATTCCTTGCAGGAGAAAAAGCAGAGCTCGTCCAGCGCCTTCAGCTGCTGCTTCGCCTTGTCCAGGTTGCCGATCATCAGGTAGGCCTCGCCGAGGTATTCGGTCGCACCCTTGTGCTTCGGGTCCAGGCGCAGCGCTTCGTTGTAGTGCTTGAATACCAGGTCCATCTCCGGGTTCGGCCCCTTGCGCAGGGTGTAGGCGTAGAGGTTGTGGTAATCGGCGCTGGACGGGTTCTTTTCCACGCCCGCGCGCGCCAGTTCGCGCGCCTGCTGCCAATCCGCACGGTCTATGGCGGCCTGGAGCTTCTCCATTTCCGTGTCGTTCCAGGTATCCCGCAGTCCGTCGCTGCCGCCACCGCCGGCAGCCTGGGCCGGGACCGACAGGCAGGCGAGCACGGCAATTGTGCAAAACAGCAGTTTTTTCATTGGAACCTCCGTTGGTACGCCGCCCGCTAACACCTGCGGGCCAGCCCTATTCCGCGCCGCCCTTTCAGCGCAGGCGAAAACGCACGGGCAAAAGCGCTTCGCGCGGCGCGCCTGAGGGCAGCGCGCGCAGCGTGCGCGCCGCACGCACCGCCGCGTCGTCCAGTATCGGATACCCGCTGCTCGCTTCGAGCCTTGCGGCGACCGCGTTGCCCGACTCGTCCAGAAACAGCAGCACCAGCGCCTCGCCCTGCAATCCGCGCTCGATCGCCTCAGGCGGATACAGCAGCGCGCGCGCCATCTGCTCGCCGGCGATCTGCGCCGCCCGACCCGACAGCGGCTGGATCCCCGCCGCTTGCGCCGCGGCCGGCTCGACCGCGGCCCGGGTGGCGGGTTTCGCCGCCCTTTCCGGCAGCCGAAGTTTCGGTTGCGCCGGCGGACGCGCAGGCTCCGGCGGCAAGGCAGGCGGCTGCGGCTCGGCCGCGGCCGGCGGCTCGCGCAGCGATACCGTCAGCGGCAGCTGCGCGAGCGTCCTGGAACGCCAGGCGGGCGCGGATATCAGCAGCGCATGCAGCGCGAGCGAAATAACGAGTGCCCAGCCGAGGAAGGGATGCGCGCGGCTTATCATGTGGGACAGGATGACCGGTCCGGTGTATCGACACTCTATCAGCGCGAGGCCCGCCCCGCGCCTGCACCATTGGCTCTTCGCGCTGCTGCTCTGCGCAGGCCCGGCGCCCGCCCAACCCTGGCGCTTTTCGTCCGCGCTGCCGGATCCGGTGACCTACGGCGCGCGACTGGAAATGAACGACCTGTCGCAGGTGCGCGACTGGCTGAACGCCGGCCTCGACCCGGATTTTTTCGCCGACCACATCGGCACCGGCCTGATGGTCGCGGCCTGGCTGGGCGACCTGAAGATGATGGAACTGCTCGTGTCGCGCGGGGCCGACGTCAACAAGGCCAACGCGCTCGGCGAGACCGCCCTGATGCACGCAGCCTGGCGCGGCAACCGGGATGCCGTCCAGTGGCTGATCGGCAAAGGAGCGCGCGTCAACAGCGAACCGATGCACTGGAGCGCGCTGCACTACGCGGTGTTCGCCGACCATTGGGAAGTCGCCAACCTGCTGCTGCAGAACGGCGCCGACATCAACGCGCGCAGCACCAACGGCTCGAGCGTGCTGATGATGGCGGTCTACGACGGCCACGAAGCGATCGTACGGCGCCTGCTCGCGCGCGGCGCCGACGTCGCCGTCAAGAACGACAGGGGCGACGGCGCGCTGGAGTGGGCCTTCAAGTTCGAGCACCTAGGCATCGCGCGGCTGGTCGCCGACCCCTCCGCATTCGCCATCGCCGCGAACAAGCCCAAGGCGCAGTGGGGCGCGGCGCAGCGCTCGTTGCCCTCCTCGGCCGCGCCACCCGCCGAAGCGCCCACGCCCGCGGCGCCCGAACCCGGCAGCGAATTCGCCGGCCAGATCGACGAACTCGTCAGGATGCGCAATACCCTCGCCTCGCGAGGCATGAACGATGCCGTGAAGAAACTCGACGTGCGCATTGCCGCGCTGCGCGCCAGGCGCGCCCGCGCCGAGCTGCAGCACACGCCGGCCGCGGTGCTCGAGATCAGCGCCAGCCGCGCCTCCCCCGGCGACCAGAGGATGCGCGTCATTTTCGGCAGCGACGGCGCGCCGCCGTAAGGGCTGCTACAGCAGGATCAGCGCGAGGTTCTGGATCACGAACCAGGCCGCCAGCAGGCCCACGACGACGGAGACCATGCGCTGATGCCTGGTGTAGTCCCGCTTGGCCTGCTCGGACACCAGCATGTCGGCGAAGCGCGGCGCCTCCCGGAGATAGAGAAACGCCAGCAGCGCCCCCACGGTTGTTACGAAAAGTCCGACTGCGTTCAGTAGCCATGCGGTAGTCATGTTCACCCCCCAAGTGTGCGTTCTTTGGAAAACCGCGCCGTTCAATTCGCGCTTACCAGCACTTCAGTCCATTCCTTCTCGACATCCGCGATGCGTTTCTGCGCCTCTTCCGTACCGCTGCCGCTGTAGAGGCGGATCATCACGATCCGGTCGTTCAGCCGCAGCAGGCCCAGGCCGACGATCGCGCCTTCGCTCTGGCCGGTGGGCTGCGTGACCCGCATCAATAGCAACGCCCGGTCGTCGTCGCGCAGCACCTTGTACACCGACGTCGACGCGAGCTTCAGGAAAGACTCGCGGAATTGCGTGCGCAGGTCGCTGAACAGCGGCGCAGTCACGTCGACCGTCGGATCGCCCTCGTAGCGCAGGAATTCGACCATGCGCAGCTCCGCGATCCGCACGCCGAGCTTGATGCGGTCCAGGTCATCCTGGTGGATGCCCACGAGTACCACGTCGGCCTGCGAAGCGCCCAGGTTCGGCATCCGCTGGCGCGCTTTCTCGGCGAATTCCCAGCCGTTGACGTAGCCGCGCGGCAGCGGGACGTTGATGCGCGTGCCGCCGACCTCGTAGCGGTCGCCGCGCAGCAGCTCGGCCGGCTTCTCGCGCGCGGGCCGGACGTTCAGCTCGACGCGGTATTGGCCCGCGCGTCGCACTGCGTCTTCTATCTGCAGCGTGCTCATGTTGATCGCCATGCGCGCGCGCCTTTCCTCCGCGTCGTTCACGATGATGCCGGTGCGCGGCGGCGCGCCCGCGATGGTGTACCACTTGTAGGCATCGATGTTGCTCGCCGGCACGCCGACACCGGTGCGGAACATCTCGGCATACAGGTACTGGGCGCGCATGTTGCCCTGCCGGGCAGCGGCGTCGATCCAGCGCGCGGCCTCCCGGGGATCACGGGCGACGCCGCGGCCTGAAAGCATGGCGTCGCCGATCTCGTACTGCGCGTCGGGATAGCCGGTTTCCGCACCGCGCTGGAACAGCTTGAAGGCCTCCGCCTCGTCCTTCGGCACGCCGTAGCCGAGACGCAGCAGGCGGCCGTAAGCCACGACGGCCTGCGGGAAGCCGCGATCCGCCGCGGCTTTCAGTATTTGCGCGGCCTTCACCTGGTCCTGGGGAACGCCCCTTCCGTAAGTCAGCATGCGGGCATAGTTGACCAGCCCGTCGTTGTTGCCGCCTTCCATGGCGTGGCGATACCACTCCGCCGCCGCGGCCTCGTCTTTCTTCGCGCCGTAGTCGCCCATTTCGACCGCGAAGCCGTACAGGAGCTGGGCGCGCGGCATCCCCGACTCGGCCAGTTTCGCAAGCAGCGCCAGGCCACGCTGCTCGTCCTTCGCGATCCCCAGGCCGGCGATGAAAAGCCGGGCAAGCACCAGCGTCGCATCCTTGCTGCCGGCGTCGGATGCACGTGCGAACAGCCCCGCCGCCTTGGCCTGGTCAGCCGGTTCGCCCAGGCCTCGAGCGGCCATCTGCGCGAGCTGGTAGAGCGCGTCAGGATCGGTCGGCAAGGCCTCGAATTGCCGGCGCGCTTCGGCATATTCCCGCCTGGCAAGCGCGTCCATCCCCTCCCTGACGCCCGCCATGACGCTCGCCGCCGCGCACAACAGGGCGATGGCAATTGCTGTCCGTCTCATCTTCTCTCCTGCTGGTTGCGCAGCATTACATCATCAGGCGCAAGCGAGTCGCAAGCAAAATGCAAGCGATGCAACTGACAAGCACCTGACATTGGCAACAATTGGCAACAATGCCTCTGCAGCGTGCGGTTTCGTACTAGTGTGCAGACAGGATTTTCACCGAAGGGTGGTTCATCATGCGCCGGACACTGCAGGGCTTTACGCTGATCGAACTGATGATCGTGGTCGCGATCATCGGCATCCTGGCGGCAGTCGCCATCCCGGCGTACCAGGACTACATCGCACGCGCGCAGACGTCGGAAGCCGTGCAGCTGAGCGCCGGCGGCAAGACCCCGCTGGCCGAGTACTTCAACGACAAGGGCCAGTGGCCGGCGAAAGCCAGCGACGTGATGGGCAACCTGGCGGGCAAGTACGTCAGCATCATCACGCTGGGCGGCA
>DATJYN010000031.1:0-23905 GCA_035499575.1 Burkholderiales bacterium
ACCGGCGCGCCCTAGCCTAGAACCGCGACAATCTGGCCCTCGGCCACCGCGTCGCCTTCCTTCACCTGCAGCTCCTTGAGCGTCCCCGCGGCGGGCGCGACCACCGGGATCTCCATCTTCATCGACTCGAGGATCAGGATCGTGTCCTCGGCCGCGAGCTGCGCGCCCGGTTGCGCCTCGATCTTCCAGACCTTGCCGGCGACATCGGCGACGATTTTCATGCCGGCGCCTTGTCGACGACGCGCACGAGCGCGATGGTGACGTTGTCGCGCGCCTTGGCGGCGAGCGCGGCCTTGAGGAGCGCCTCGCAGGAGGCCTTCAGGTCGGGGCCGATCAGGGCGGCCATCTGTTCCTCGGGCAGCGTTTCGTACAGGCCGTCGCAGCAGAGCAGGTAGAGCGCACCGGCTTTCGCGGCCTCGGTGCGGACGTTGGGTTCGATGTCGGTGAAGACGTCGCGGCCACCGAAGCACTGCGTGAGCATGGTCGAACGCGGCTTGCCCGAGCCGGGTTTCCAGTCGGGGACGAGCGAGTCGTCGGTGCTGAGCTGGACCAGCTTGCCGCCTTCGAGCCGGTAAGCGCGGCTGTCGCCGACATTGAAGATGGCGAGGTTGCCGCCCTGCGCGGAGAGGCCGACGACCGTCGAGCCCATGCCGGCGAGCTCGGGGTGCTCGCCGACATGCTTGTAGAACTCCGCATTCACCGCGCGCGCGGCCGTGCCGGCCTTTTCCGGGCCCATGACCGAAAGGCGCCGCGACAGGTTCTTCGCCACCAGCTGGCTCGCCTGGTCGCCGTCGTTGTGGCCGCCCATGCCGTCGGCGACGATGCAGGCGAAAGGCTCTTCCAGCGCCTGGTCGAACGTGCGCGCCGCTTCCATGGTCTCCTGGTTGACCCAGAAGCCGATGGCGATGCAGTCCTCGTTGCGCTCGCGCACCGTGCCGCGGTGCGTGATGCCGGCGGCCTCGACGTGCAGGGTCATCGCCGGGTCTCCCGGGCCCACTCCTGCTCCTGCAGCGCCCGCCACATCAGCTTGCCGGAGGGCGTGCGCGGCAGGGCGTCGATGAATTCGATCTTGCGCGGGACCTTGTAGGCGGCCATCTGCGTGCGGGCCCAGGCGATGAGGTCATCCGGCGCAGTTTCACGCCCCGGCTTCAAAACCGCAACCAGTTTCACGGTTTCCCCCCTGCGTTCGTCCGGCGAGGCGATGATGCAGCACTCCTTGATCGCGGGATGCCGGTACATCGCGGCCTCGACCTCGGCGGGCCAGACCTTCATGCCCGCGGCGTTGATCATGCGCTTCAGGCGGTCGGCGATGTAGAAATAACCGTCCTCGTCGGTGCGGCCCAGGTCGCCGGTGCGGAAGAATTTCCTGCCGCCCACCTCGCACCAGGACTCCCGGTAGGCGTTCTCCTTCTTCCAGTAGCCGGTGAGCAGCTGAGGGCCGCGCACGACGATTTCTCCCTGCCTGCCGGGCTCCAGGACCGCGAAGGTTTCCGGATCGACGACCAGCGATTCGGTGTCGTAGGTGGGGATGCCGAGGCACTGCTGCTTCGGGTTCTGCGGCGGGTTGATGTGCGTCTGCGAGATGGTCTCGGTCATGCCGTAGCCCTCGATGTAGCGCACGCCGCAGAGGTCGAACAGCTTCTGCGCGATCGCCTCCGGCATCGCCGCGCCGCCGCCGAAGATCCACTTGAGCGAGGAGATGTCGTGCTCGAGCGCCTGCGGGTGCGAGAGCAGGTCCACCACCATGGTCGGCACGTTGTCCCAGTGCGTGCAGCGGTGGCGCTCGACCAGGCGCGCCGCCCCCAGGGGATCCCAGCGCCGCTGGATCGCCATCGTGCCGCCGGCCCAGACGGTGGCGAGGAAGCTGTGGACCAGGCCGGTGACGTGGAAGAACGGCGCGGTGGCCAGCGCCACGGTATTCCCGTCGATGTGCTTCCAGGCGGCGGCGCCGACCACATTGTGCAGCACGGTCGCGTGCGTATGCATGCAGCCCTTCGGATTGCCGGTGCTGCCCGAGGTGTAGGGCATCAGGCAAAGATCGTCAGGCAGGGAAATGCCGGGCTTGGGTTTTTCTCCTGAAAGCTTCGTTATTCCCGGAACAATAAGGCTTTCAACAGGCAAGGAATCGAAACGGGACGCCAAGCCTTCTTCAGCAATCGCGACTCTGGCGTCGCTGTCTTCGAGGTAGTGGCGCAATTCCTCCGCCAGGTTCATCGGGCTGACGGGTACCACGACCGCGTCGGCGCGCAGGATCGCGAAGCAGGCGATGACGAAGTCGTGGCCGTTCTGCATGTCGAGCAGCACGCGGTCGCCGCGCTTTACGCCACAGGAGTGCTGCAGGTGGCCGGCGAGGTTTTCGATCCTGTGCTGAAGGTCCTTGTAGGTAAAAACCCTGTCTTCGAAAACCAGTGCGGGCTTGCCGGGGCTCTTCGCCGCGGAGCGCATGAACATCTCCTGCAGGGTGATGTCGGGCGCTCGCAGGGAGCGCGGCATATCGGCGGGCCAGTGCTGGAAGTGGCGGGGCTCCATGGCCGCGAAGTATAGTAGGCGGGAGGAGGCAACATGATCGCCGTCATCTTTGAATTCACGCCCGCCCCGGGCCGTTTCCCCGACTACATGGAGCTGGTAGGCCAGCTCAAGCCGGAACTGGACAAAGCTGACGGCTTCCTTTCACTGGAAAGATTCGAGAGCATCACGGCGCCCGGCAAGTTCGTCTCGCTTCAGTTCTGGCGCGACGAGGAAAGCGTGGCGAAGTGGCGCAAGCTGCAGAAGCACCGCGAGGCGCAGAAAAAGGGGCGCGGCGGCATTTTCGCCTCCTACCGGCTGCGCATCGCCGGCGTCATCCGTGACTACGGCATGGACGCCCGGTCGCAGGCGCCGGCCGACAGCATTGCCGCGCATGGCTGAGGC
Organism: Burkholderiales bacterium; assembly: GCA_035499575.1. Taxonomy (GTDB): domain Bacteria; phylum Pseudomonadota; class Gammaproteobacteria; order Burkholderiales; family SG8-39; genus RBG-16-66-20. Next base: position 2,911 of record DATJYN010000031.1, read on the forward strand.
GGCGCCACATGCCTTTCTCCTGAAGGAAGGCCTCTGGCGTTCCGAGGGCGAGTTTTTCGACGGCGCCGGCAACCGCACGGCCGTGGCCGGCGAAGCGCACATCCGCCATTACCCGGACAAATGGGTTTACGAGGGCGTGCTGCGCACCGCGACCAGCCAACCGGTCGAGCACCGCACGGTCTACGACATCCAGCCGCTGGCACCGGGCAATTTCGCCACGCCCTGGACCTGCAAGAGCGCGTCTTTCGGCACGCTGCACGGGCGCTTCATCATCCTGGCCGATGCAATCCTGTCGGCCTATGAATCGGCCACCGGACGCTACCGCGGCCAGGACACCATCCTGCGCAGGGAAGAAAAGCGCTACAGCGCGCGCGGCGCGCTGCTCGACGGCGGCAAGATCATTTCGGCCTGGAGCGTCGAGCTCACGCTGGCCTAGAGCTTCGAAAGATCCGGGCCCGGCAGCTTGCAGGCGGACTCGAAAGCGCGCGCGGCCTTCAGAACCAATGCATCCGCATAGCGCGGGCCGACGATGTGCAGGCCGACGGGCAGGCCCCGCTTCGTCAGGCCGCAGGGAATCGTCGCCGCCGGCTGCTGGGTCAGGTTGAACGGATAGCTGAACGGCGACCAGTCGGTCCAGCGTTTTTCCTTGAGCAGGTTGGAGACTTCCTTGCCGGCGGCGAAGGCCGCGAGCGGCAGCGTCGGCGTCACCAGCAGGTCATAGGATTCATGGAAGCGGTTCATCAGGATGCCCAGCTCGCCGCGCTTCTGGATCGCGTCGAGATACTGGGCCGTCGTGTATTTCTCGCCGAGGCGCGCGGTTTCCAGCAGCCCCTTGTCCAGCAGCGCCCGCTTGCGAGGCTGGATGCCGCGCACGATGTACGCCGCGCCCGGGAACCAGTGCGCGGCGAACAGCGGCCCGCAGCTCTCGAATCCGGGATCCTTTGCTTCGACCCGAGCGCCGAGATCCTTGAATTTGCCCACGGCGCTTTCCACGATGGCGGCGATTTCGCGGTCGACCTTGGCATAGCCGAGGTCCGCCGAGTACGCGATGCGCAGGCCCTTCACCCCGTCATCCAGTCCGATCCGGTAGTCGCGCGCGTCGTAGGGCAGCGAATGCCAGTCGCGGCCGTCGGGCAGGGAGAGCACGTTCAGCATGAGCGCCGCGTCCTCGACCGTGCGCGTCATCGGCCCGAGGTGGGCGACGGTGCCCATGGGCGATAGCGGCCAGGCGGGCACGCGTCCAAATGAGGGCTTGATGCCGAAGAGGCCCGTGAAGCTGCAAGGAATGCGGATCGAGCCGCCGCCGTCGGTGCCCACGGTGAGCGGGCCCATGCCGGCGGCGACCGCCGCCGCGCTGCCGCCGGACGAGCCGCCCGGCGTCATCTTCGGGTTCCAGGGATTGCGCGTGATGCCGGTGAGCGGTCCGTCGGTAACGCCCTTCCAGCCGAACTCCGGTGTCGTTGTCTTGCCGAGCAGCACCGCGCCATGCTCGCGCAACCGCGCAACCGCCGGCGCGTCGTCGTTCCACGGCCCCCTGGGGTCGACCGTCTTCGAGCCGCGCAGCGTCGGCCAGCCCTTGGTGACGATCAGGTCCTTGATCGACGTCGGCACGCCGTCGAGCAGGCCTTGCGGCGAATTCCTGAACCAGCGCTGCTCGGATTTTTTTGCTTCTTTCATGGAAGTATTGAAATCAAGAAAGCAAAAAGCATTCAATGCCGGGTTGAGCTTCTCTATCCGGGCAAGCGTGGCCCGCGTGACTTCCACCGGGGAAAGCTTCTTCTTGCGGTAAAGCGCGAGCAGTTCGGTCGCGGAGAGGGCGCAGAGGTCGGTTTTCATGTGGGCAGTCCAAGTCCTTGTCGGGTTCCGAATAGCCAAGCGCCGCCGAGAACCTCCGGCAGCGATACTGCGTAGAGATTCTCCCTGATCTTGCGCAGTGCGAGGCCGAGCAGCTTGCAGCGCGACAGCAGGATCGCGGGGTCGCGACATTCCAGCGCGTAGCCGGCGAGCGCCGGCGCGGGCGGCGCGTCGCCGAGCAGGTCGCTCCAGCTTCCGCGCCTGCCGATGAGCACGTGGCCACGATCGGCCTGCAGGTGCGTGTAGGTCGCTGCATCGGCTCCGACGCGCCGCGGCAGCAGCGCGGTGAAATGCGCCCAGCGCGCGCCTGCGGCCACCGGGTCGTCGGCGACGGCGAACACGCAGGCGAGCTTCACCACGTTGTTGGTGTGGCCCAGGTACTGCGGCCGCCAGATCGCTTCGGGGGTCCGGTGCTGAACGAACTGGATACGGCCCTCCGGCATTTTTTCCGGAGCGGCGCGAACGACTTTGAATGCTGCGGTTTGGCCTTGCCCCGCCGGACGTTTCAAATCAACGACAGGCAAAGGCGCAAACCCGTGATCCGCCAGCCTGCGGTGCTCGCCTTCGGCATCCGGCGTGCCGAAGCAGCACAGGTGCACGCCGGGATAGCGGCGCATGGTCGCGCGCAGCCGCTGCGCGTTCGGGGTATCGGCGGTCGGCGCCAGGAATTCGAGGTAGCCCTGTTCGAGCATGACGCAGACGTTCGAGGTTCCCGCCGGGCCGTCCTGCGTCTGCTGCGCGGATTCGGCCGTCACCGTGAAGCCGAGCGCCCCAAGCGCGCGCGCCGCGGCGACGAGATCCGGCACGAAGTGCGAAACGTGATCGACGAACAGGCTTCCTGCGGGTGGCAACTGCTCTGCGGCGCTCATGTCGCGCTAATATAACCGCCGTGATCGAACGCAGCCATCACGACATGGGCGGGCTCCCTGCCGGCAGGGTGGAACCCACCGAGCACGACGGAGCCCGCAGTCTTGCCGACTGGGAGCGGCGCGTCGACGCGCTGATGGTGCTGCTGTCGGGCATCAGGGGCGGCAGGAAGCTGATGACGGTCGATGAGCTGCGCAAGAACATCGAGGCGCTGCCGCCCGACGCCTACGACCGCATGGGCTACTACGAGCGCTGGGTGACTTCGATCACGCAGGTCATGATCCAGCGCGGCGTGATCACCAGCGACGAGCTCGGCAGGAAAATGGCCGAGATCGAAAAGCGTGGGTGAGGCCCGATTCAAGCCCGGCGACCGGGTGACGGTGCGCAAGGCCTACCCGCTGGGCCATATCCGCACGCCGTTCTACATCCGCGGGCACAGCGGCGTGATCGAGCGCTTGTGCGGCACGTTCGGCAATCCCGAGGAGCTCGCGCAGCAGCGCAGCGGCGAGCCGAAGCAGCCGCTCTACCGCGTGCGCTTCATGCAGAAGGACGTCTGGCCGGACTACAGGGGCGATCCGGGCGATGCGCTCGAGGTCGAAATCTTCCAGCACTGGCTGGAATGAAACCGGCCGGATGAAAGACAGCGGCAACTACCAGCCCTACAACTACTTCCAGCTGATGGAAGTGAGTTTGCGCGAGCTGCTGGTGGAGAAGGGCATCGTGACCGAAGCCCAGGTCGCGGCGGCCGTGCAGGAGATGCGGGAGCGCACGCCCGAACTCGGCGCCAGGGTCGTGGCGCGGGCATGGGTCGATCCGGCCTTCAAGGCCGGGCTGCTCGCCGACGGTACCCGCGCCTGCGAGGAACTCGGCATCGAAGTGCCGTCCCTGAAGCTCGTCGTGGTGGAGAACACGGCCTCGGTCCACAACATGGTGGTGTGCACGCTGTGCTCCTGCTACCCGCGCATGCTGCTCGGCATTCCGCCCGAGTGGTACAAGTCGCGCAACTACCGCTCGCGCGCGGTGCGGGAACCGCGCGAAGTCCTTGCGGAATTCGGCCTGGTCCTGGATGAGGGCACGAACATAAGAGTCCATGATTCGACCGCCGACATGCGCTACCTGGTGCTGCCGATGCGCCCGCGGGGCACCGAGGGCTGGGACGAGAAGCAACTCGCATCGATCGTGACGCGCGACTGCATGATCGGCGTCGCGGTGCCCGCATCTTCCTGACCATCAACTGAAAAAACTCCTCAAGACCCTGCGCCTGTCGCCGCTCGGCGATGCGGCGGTGTACGCCGAATTCGGCGAATCGAAGGCCGCCACGGGCGGTGGCGTCGACCTGGAGATCAACCGGTCGCTGCAGGCGCTGGCCCTGGCCCTGCGCGCGCGCGGGTTGCCTTGGGTGCGCGACGTGGTGCCCGCACTCTGCGGGATCGCCGTGCACTTCGACCCCTACCACCCGGCGCTGCCTCCCTCGGTGATGGAGTATTTCGAACAGTGGCTGCAGGAGGCCTTCAAATCGGCAGGGAAATTCGAGAATTCCGGCAGAACCGTGGAAGTTCCCGTCTGCTACGACCCGGTTTTCGCGCTGGACCTGGACGAATTGGTCCGCTCGACCAAACTTTCGCCGGAAGCCATACAGGAACTTCATACCTCGGCAAAACACTCGGTCCTCATGGTCGGCTTCTCGCCAGGGCAGCCTTATATCGGCGGCCTCGACCCGAAGCTCTCGGTGCCGCGGCGCGCCACGCCGCGCACGCAGATGCCGGCCGGTTCAGTGGCGATCGCCAATGCGCAAACCGCGGTCTATCCCTACGCGACGCCGGGCGGCTGGAGCATCATCGGCCGCACGCCGCTGCGCGTATTCGACCCGGCGCGCGAACCGGCGAGCCTGTTCGCGCCGGGAGACAGGGTGCGCTTTTTGGCCATCACGAAAAACGAATACGAGAGGCATGCGTGAGCCTGCGCATCCTCAGGCCGGGCTTGCTGACCACCGTCCAGGACCGTGGCCGCCATGGCCTGCAGCACATCGGCGTGGTGCCCTGCGGCGCGATGGATCCCGTGGCGCTGGAACTGGCCAACGGCCTGGTCGGCAACTTGGCCGACGACGCGGCGCTCGAAATCACCGTGGTCGGCCCCGAAATCGCGTTCGACAACGACGCGCTGGTCGCGCTGTGCGGCGCCGACATGGACGCGCGCCTCGGCGGCATGGCGATGCCGGCGAACCGCCCGGTGCTCGTCGAGAAGGGCATGGTCCTGAACACGCGGCGCGCCACGCTCGGCAGCCGCGCCTACCTCGCGGTCGCCGGCGGCATCGCGCTGCCGCCGGTGCTCGGCAGCCGCAGCACCTACCTGCCGGCGAAATTCGGCGGTTTCCAGGGCCGCCAGCTGCGAGCAGGGGACAGTTTGCCCTTGATCGAGAATTCTTCCGTCCTGGCCTTGCAACGATACAAAAACCTGAAATCGAAAAAACAGACCCGGGAGGGCGTTCGCACGGTCGGCTGGTCCGCGCCGGCGCTTACCCTGCCCGCGCGCGAGCCGATCGTGATCCATGCGATGGAGGGACGCCACCACGCGCTGTTCGACGCGGCGGCGCGGCGCGCGTTCTTCGAGGCCACCTGGAAAGTGACGCCGGATTCCAACCGCATGGGATTCCGCATGGCGGGCCCGGTGCTGGCGCGTGCCGAAGCCGGCGAGATACTATCGGAGCCTGCCTGCCTCGGCACGGTGCAGGTGCCGGCGAACGGCCTGCCGATCGCGCTGATGGCGGACCACCAGACCACCGGCGGCTATCCGAAGATCGCGGAAATCGCGGCGGCGGACGTGCCGCGGCTCGCGCAGCTGGCGCCCGGCGGCACGGTGCAGTTCGCGCGCTGCACGCTGGAGCAGGCCGGGGAGTTGCGCCGCGTGCTGCGCGGGCGCCTGGACGCCGCGCTGCGCTCGCTAGCCTGGAGTTATTGAAGGAATGAGCCCTCCATGAAGAAAATCGACCTCAACTGCGACATGGGCGAAAGCTACGGCGCCTGGAAAATGGGTGCGGACGCCGGTGTGATGCCCTACATCAGCTCAGCCAACATCGCCTGCGGCTTCCATGCCGGCGACCCGGCGACCATCCGCAAGACGGTGCGCCTCGCCGTGGATGCCGGCGTTGCCGTCGGCGCGCATCCCTCGCTGCCGGACCTCATGGGCTTCGGCCGGCGCGCGATGCGCATCTCGCCGCAGGACATGTACGACCTGGTCGTCTACCAGGCGGGCGCGGTGGAAGCCTTCGCGCGCGCGGCGGGCGCCAAGCTGCATCACGTGAAATGCCACGGCGCGCTCTACAACATGGCCGCGACCGACGATGGACTGTCGGAGGCGATGGCGCGAGCCGTGAAGGATCTGGGGGGCGAGGTGAAGCTGTATGCCCTTTCGAATTCCCTGATGATGAAAGTGGCAAAAGCGAAAAACATTTCCGTCTACGGAGAAGTCTTCGCCGACCGCGGCTACTCCGACGACGGCACGCTCGCGCCGCGCGACAAACCCGGCGGCATGATCGAGGACGCGCAGCAGTCGGTGAAGCAGGCCCTCGGCATGATCGAGGGCGGCTACGTCACCAGCCTGGCGGGAAAACGCGTCGAGGTAGCGGCCGACACGCTTTGCCTGCACGGCGACCAGCCGGGTGCCGTGGCGTTCGCGCAAGCCCTGCGCAAGGCATTTGCAGAGAAAGGAATCTCCATTGCAGCTCCCTAAGTTGTTCGAGCCGATCCAGCTCGGCGGGATCACGCTTCCCAACCGCATCGCGGTATCGCCGATGTGCCAGTACTCGGCCGACGACGGCTCGATGAACGACTGGCACCTGATGCACCTCGCCAGCATGGCGATGTCGGGCGCGGGCCTGGTCATGGTCGAGGCGACCGGCGTCACGCGCGAAGGCCGCATCTCGCACGGCTGCACCGGCCTCTACAACGACCACAACGAGGCGGCGATGAAGCGCGTGCTGGAGGCCTGCCGCCGCCTGACGCGCTCGCCGTTCGGCCTGCAGCTCGCGCATGCAGGGCGCAAGGGTTCGGCGCAGCTGCCCTGGCTGGGCGGCAAGGCGCTCAAGCCGGAGGAGTCGCCCTGGCAGACGGCTGCCCCCTCCGCCATTCCGTATGGGGATGGATGGCACGTTCCGCACGAGTTGTCGACATCGGATCTGGTTTCCTTGAAGGATTCATTCGTGCAATCGGCACGGCGGGCCCTTTCCATCGGCTTCGATCTCATCGAAATGCACGCGGCGCACGGCTACCTGATGCACGAATTCCTCTCGCCGCTCTCCAACCGGCGCAAGGACGCCTACGGCACGGACCGCATGAAGTTCCCGCTCGAAGTGGCGCACGCGCTGCGCGAAGCCTGGCCGAAGGACCGCGCCCTGGGCGCGCGCATCAGCGCCAGCGACTGGGCCGAGGGAGGCGCCGGCGTCGACGACGCGGTCGCGTTCGCGCGCGAATTGAAGAAGGCCGGTTTCGACTACGCCTGCGTCTCGAGCGCGGCGCTGGTGCCGCAGCAGAAGATGAAGGTCGAGCCGGGCTACAACGCGCCGTTCGCGGCGCGCGTGCGCAAGGAGGCGGGCATTGCGACGCGGGTCGGGGGCATGATCGCCGACCCGGCGCATGCCGAAGCCATCCTGCAGTCCGGCGCAGCGGACCAGATCTGCATGGCGCGCGCGCTGCTCGACAATCCGCGCTGGGTCTGGCACGCGGCCGAACGCTACGGCGTCAGGATCGACTACCCGCCGCAATACGCGCGCAGCCACTGGGCCCTGTGGCCCGGCAGCCGGCTCGCCCGGCCGCAGGGCGCGCCCGCATGACCTTCTTCGAGCCCGACCAGCGCGATCGCACGCTGATGCCGCACGACCCGTTCAAGGGCGTGGTGGTACCCCGGCCGATCGGCTGGATTTCATCCATGAACAAGGCGGGGCAGGTAAACCTGGCGCCCTACAGTTTCTTCAACGGCGTGCTTAGCCACCCGCGCATCGTGAGCTTCTGCAGCGAGACGGAAAAGGATGCGGCCGCCTTCGCCATCGAGTCCGGCGAGTTCGCCTGGAGCATGGCGACCTGGGCGCTGCGCGACCGGATGAACGCCACCTCGGCGGGGCTGCCGCGCGGCCAGAGCGAATTCGACCATGCCGGCCTCGCGACCGCGCCGTGCCGGCTGGTGCGCGCGCCGCGCGTCGCCGATTCGCCCGCCGCGATGGAATGCAAGCTGACGCAGGTCGTGCGCGTGCTCGACCTGGAAGGGCGCGAAACCGGCGGCGTGGTCGTCTACGGGCAGGTGGTCGGCATGCACATCGACGAACGGTTCCTCAGGAACGGCCGCTTCGATCTCGCCGCCGCGCAGCCGATCGCGCGCTGCGGCTACGACGAGTACACCGTGGTCGAGCACGTGTTCTCCATCAAGCGGCCCGAGGGCGGCGGCAACGCCTACGGAGGGCAGCGCGGCTAGGCGCCCTAGGCGAACAGCGTCTCCACGTCGGCGCGGCCGAAGCGGTACTCGTGGTTGCACATTTCGTTCTTGATCACCACTTCGCCCTGCTCGGCGAGGATGGATTCGACTTCCGCGCGTCCCAGCCCGCGCAGCACGCGCTCGACGTTCTGCACGTCGAACGGACAGTGGTAGGCCACGGCGTCGATGCGGAACACGCGCAGCAGTTCTTCCGGAAACAGCCTCACCAGCAGGCCGTAAGGCTGCGCATCCACTGTCTCCGCCAGCGCAAGCGTGGAGGCGAGGTGCATGACGCGGTTCCAGCCGTCCGGGTCGCGCAGGTCCGCGCCCGGCAGTTTCTCCAGCAGCAGGCCGCAGACCGCGTCGCTGCTTGCGTACAGGCGCAGGAACGAGGTCAGCTGCTCCGATTGCGCAAGGTAGTGCTCGAAGATGGCCGCCAGCGAATCGCCTTCGAGCGGCACGATGCTCTGGTAGATCTGCCCGCTCTTGCCGTCCTCGAGCGTGACCGCGAGCTTGCCGCTGCCCAGCAGGCTGCCCGGCCGTTCTTCATACTGCGCCATGCCGCGCAGCTTCAGCCCGGAGGCGCAGTCCGCCACCAGCAGCTTCACCGGCCCGGATCCCTGGACCTGCAGCGTGACGCGGCCCGCGTCTTTTTGATTCGCGCCGAGCATGGCCGCGAGCGCGGTCGACTGGCCGAGCAGCTCGACCACGTGCGCCGGGTAGTCCCGGCCGTCGGTCATTTTTCTCCAGGCGCCGGTCAGGCAGACCAGGCGGCCCCGGATGTCGAGGTTCTCGAACAGGAAGCGCTGGACGTAGTCAGTCTGCACTGCGGGTTTGCACTATTCGATTTTCGCTCCGGAAGCCTTGATCAGCGCGTCCCACTTCGGCAGGTCCGCCTTGACATTGGCGGCGAATTCTTCGGGGGTATTGCCGACCGGCGTCTGGCCCTGCGCGATCATTCTTTCGCGTACCTCGGGAAGGTTGATCACCGCTTTCAGTTCGCGCTGCAGGCGGTCGATGATGGCGCGCGGCGTGCCGGCGGGCGCGTAGGCGCCCACCCAGATGGCGAGGTCCACGTTCGGGACGCCCTGCTCGGTAAAGGTGGCGAGCTCGGGCATCGCCGCGGAGCGCTGCGGACCGGTCATGGCGATCGCCTTGATCGCGCCGCTGGCAATGCGCGGCTTGGCGCTGGTCGGGCTGGTGAAGGTGGTGTCGAGCGCGCCGTTCTGCACGTCCGTGATTGCCGGCACGTCGCCCTTGTACGGCACGTGCTCCAGGTTCAGGCCCAGATCGCGCTTCAGGATCTGCCCGGCAAGATGGCCCCAGGACGCGATGCCCCAGGAGCCGTAGGTGACGCGGTCCTTCGTCTTCGCCCAGGCGATGAAGCTCTTCAGGTCGCTGTAGGGCGCGTTGCCCGGGCCTACGAACAGCACCGTGCCGTAGGAAAGCTGCGTGATTGGCGCGAGGTCCCGGTCCGGGTTGTAAGGCAGGTTGGTGAACAGGATCCGGTTGTTCACCGTCGTGGACATCGTGGTGATCATGAAGGTGTAGCCGTCGGGCGTGGCGCGCACCAACTGCTGCGTACCGCTGATCGTGTTGGCGCCCGCGATGGCCTCGACGATGATGTTCTGGCCGAGCCGCCTGCCCAGCGGCTCGCCGATGGTGCGGGAATAGATGTCGATGGCTCCGCCTGGATTGAACGGCGTGATCAGCCGGACCGGCTTGTTCGGGTAGTCGGACTGGGCTTGAGCGACGCAACAAAAGGCGATGGCTGCCAGCAGGCAGAAAATGCGCGGCATGAATGCTCCTCGATTCATCCGGATAGATTAGCATTTCGCCATGAGGCGCAGAGATTTCGTCGGGGCGGCGGTCGCCGCCGGAATTTTCCCGTTTGCGGCGCGCGCGCAGTCGGGCCCGCCGCGTTCAGCCGCGCGTTTTGCCGACATGCACGCGCACCTGGGTTTCCGCTGGCAGCTCGGCTACCGCGAGCAGATGGAGGCAGGCGGGCTGCTGCTGGTCGCGGAGGCGGTGACTTCCGAAGGCGGACTGCTGCGCCCGATGGGCGGCCGCCTGCAGATGACCCGCGACGTGCGGCCCGGGGAACTGCGCGCCAACTTCGACGGCGGCTTCCGGCGCCGCCGCCAGGCCCTGGTGAAGGAAGGGCTGGTCGAGGTCAGTTCGGCGGCGGCCCTGGATCATGTGCTCAAGGAACGCACGCCGGGCCTGGTGCTGGCCGCCGAGGGCGCGGATTTCCTCGACGGCGACCTCGCCTATCTCGACAAGATGCGATCGCTCGGGCTCGTCCACCTGCAACTGGTGCACTACTACCCGCACTCGCTGCTTGGCGATATCTCCACGGAAGCGGCGACGCAGGGCGGCATGACGCCGTTCGGCCTGGATGTGGTGCGCGCCTGCAACCGGCTCGGCATGCTGGTCGACGTCGCGCATTGCACCAACCAGGGCATGCTCCAGGTGCTGGACGTGGCGAAGAAGCCTGTCGTGTACTCCCACGGCCACGTGAGCGCGGGCATGCCGTCGCCGTCGCAGGGCGGCAGCATGGCGCGCGCCGTCTACGCGCCCGTGGCGAAGCGGATCGCGGAGAAGGGCGGCGTGGTCGGCATCTGGCCGGACTGGTACACCTACGCTAATCTCGATCTCATGGCGGACGGCATCGCGCGCGCGGCGGAGCAGCTGGGCGCAGCGCACGTCGGCATCGGTAGCGACATGCACGGCCTGACGCGCACCATCATGCCCGGCTACGGGGAATTTGCCGCACTCGAACCCGAATTATCGAAGCGCGGACTGAAACCTGCCGAGGTGGAAGGCATAATGGGCGGCAACTACCTCAGGGTCCTCAGGGATGCGATGACGATATGAAAAACCTTTTGCGTTCGCTGCTGCTGTTCTTCCCGCTGCTCGCGCTCGCCGCTCCCATGACCAATGACGACGTCATCAAGATGGTGAAGGGCGGGCTGGGCGACGCGACCGTGATCCAGGCCATCAACGCGGCCGAGCCGAACTTCGACACCAGCCCCGACGGCCTGGTGAAGCTGAAGCAGGGCGGCGTGAACGACAAGATCATCCAGCAGATCCTCTCGAAGGGATCTGCCGCGCCGGCTGCGGCACCGCCGCCGCCGCCGCCGGTCTGCGCGACCTGCGGCACCGTGACCGGCATCCGCGAGATCGACAAGCCGAGGAAAGTCGGCGCCGGGACGGCCACCGGGGCGGTGATCGGCGGGGTGCTCGGTTACGCGATCGGCGGCCACAACAACCGCGGCGTCGGCACCGCGGTCGGCGCGGTGGGCGGCGGAGTGGCCGGCAACGTCATCGAGAACAGTTCGGAAAACAAGACCTTCGAAATCGGCGTGCAGTTCGATGACGGCACGTCGCGCAGCTTCCACCAGGACTCGCATCCGTCCTGGCACCAGGGTTCGCGCGTCAGGCTGGTGAACGGCGCGCTGGCGCCGCTCTAGCCGCATAGTGACGGACCCCACCCGCGTTCTGCTCTGGACCGACTCGACTGCGGCCTATCTCGATGCGATCAAGGCCGCCGGATTGGCGGATCGTGTCGCGATCGACACCTTGCCCCGCAAGGAGAGGCCATCCGCCGACCAATTGGCCCGGACCGAAGCGTTGATGGCCTATGCCGTGCCGCCGGGCGTGCTGCCGGCGATGCCGAAACTGCGCTGGGCCCAAGCCATGACTGCCGGCATCGAGGGCTGGATCGCCTTGCCCGATCTGCCCGCAAATCTGGTTCTCACCTGCGCCCGAGGCACGCACCGGGAATCGATGCCGGAGAACATCATCGGCGCGCTCTTGTATGTAGCGAAACCCTACGCCGCGGCCGTCGAGAACCAGAAGCAAAAAAAATGGACCCAGGTCCCGGCGCAGCCGCTGACCGGCAAGACTCTCGGCATCCTCGGGCTTGGCGCCATCGGCCAGGATGTAGCCCGTATTGCAGCCGCGCTCGGCATTCGGGTGATCGGCACCAGGCGCCGGCCGGAACCGATGAGCCATGTCGCCGATGTAGTGCCCGCCAATCGCACGCCCGAGGTGCTTGCCCAATCCGACTTCCTGCTGCTGCTGTTGCCGGCGACTCCAGAGACTGAAAACTTTATCAATGCCGAGCGTTTGGGGATGATGAAGCCCAATGCCTGGCTGTTGAATTTCGGCCGCGGCCACCTGATCGATGACGGCGATTTGATCGCTGCGGTGAATAAAAAGAAAATCGCGGGCGCCATGCTCGATGTATACCGGCAGGAGCCATTGCCGGCCGACCACCCGTTCTGGACCACCGAAGGGATTATCGTGCTGCCCCACATCGGCGGCCCCCATCCACGGCGCGACAGCATCGTCGCGCGACTGTTCGTCGACAATTTGGGCCGATTTCTGGATGGCAAACCGCTCAAGGAAGTGGTGGACCGCAAGCTGGGCTATTGACGCGACCGGTCGTGCGGGCCGCGCATGACCGCTTCCGGGCGAAAGCGGCCAGCTCGGAGCGGTCTGCGGCGCCTACAAGCCCAGGTAGGCCCGCCGTACGCGGTCGTCGTGCAGCAGTTCGCTGCCGCGGCCGCTCATGACGATGCTGCCGTTTTCCAGCACGTAGGCCTGGCTGGAGATCTTCAGGGAAACCGCGACGTTCTGCTCGACCAGCAGCACCGTCATGCCCCGTTCGTTCAGCCTGCGGATGGTGTGCAGCACCTCCTGCACCACCAGCGGCGCCAGGCCGAGCGAAGGTTCGTCGAACATGATCAGCTCGGGATTGCCCATCAGGCAGCGGCCGATCGCCAGCATCTGCTGCTCGCCGCCCGACAGCGTGCCGGCGAGCTGGCCCTTGCGCTCCGCGAGGCGCGGGAACATGGCGTAGACCTCCTCGAGTTTCGCTTTCGCGCCGGCGCGCGCGCGCGGCAGCAGGCCGCCCATCTGCAGGTTCTCCTCGACGCCGAGGTTGGGGAAGACCTGGCGGCCTTCCGCCACCTGGCCGATGCCGAGGTTGCAGACCTGGTGGGGTTCCAGGCCTTTTAGGTCGTCATTTTTGAAAGCAATGCTTCCGGATCGAGGCTTTTCGATTCCGGCAATCGTCCGGATCAGCGAGGATTTGCCGGCGCCGTTCGCGCCCACGATGGCGACGATCTCGCCTTCGGGCACTTCCAGCGACACGCGGTCGAGCGCCTGCGCATCGCCGTAGAAGAGGTCCAGGTCGCGGATCGCGAGCATCAGACTTCCGTTTCCTCGCCGAGGTAGCAATCAAGCACCGCCTGGTTGCGCACGACCTCGGCCGGCGCGCCGCCGGCGATGATTTCCCCGTGGTGCAGCACCATCACCTTCTGCGCCAGCGCCATGACCGCGCGCATCACGTGCTCGATCAGCAGGATCGTGAGGCCATCCGCGCGGCTCAGCTCGCGGAACACTTCCACCATCAAGTCGCATTCGGTCGGTCGCAGGCCGGCCATCACTTCGTCCAGCAGCAGCAGCTTCGGCCGCGTGGCGAGCGCGCGCGCGACCTCCAGCCGCTTGCGATCGGGCAGGGTAAGCGTGGATGCGGGGGCATCCTGCTTTTCCTCGAGCTGCAGTTTCTTCAGGACGGAAAGGGAGAGATTTCTCGCGGCAGAGACGCCTTTCTCCCGGAGCAGCGCCCCCACCATCACGTTGTCCAGCACCGACAGGCCGGCGAAGGGCTTGACGATCTGGAAGGTGCGGCCGATGCCGGCCGCGCAGACCTGGTCGGGCCGCATGCCCTGGATCTTCCCGCCGTCGAAGATTATTTCTCCCGAATCGGGAGGAAACACCCCTGCGATCATGTTGAAGCAGGTGGTCTTGCCCGCGCCGTTGGGGCCGATCAGCGCCGTGATGGACCCCTGCGCGACGTCGAACGAGGCCCCGGACACGGCCTTCAGGCCGCGGAACGATTTCGAAATCCCGGCTACGGAAAGCATTATTTGCCCAGCCCGAGCTTGCGCGACAGCGCGGGCCAGATGCCGTTGGGCAGGAACATGATCACCAGCAGCAGCACGACGCCGTAGAACACCTGCTTGATGCCCGGGATCTCCCAGCCGAACTGCGCGAGCAGCTCGGTGATCGAGTCCGACAGCACCGTGAGCACCGTCGCGCCGAGGATCGGCCCGAACAGCGTGCCCACGCCGCCTATGACCGGTCCCAGGATGATTTCGATCGAGCGGCTGATGTGGAAGATCTGCTCGGGGAACAGGTTGTTGTAATAGAAGGCGAAGAACACGCCCGAGACGGCGGTCATCGCCGCGCTGATGACGACCGCCAGCATCTTCCAGCGGAAGGTGTTGATGCCGAGCGCCTGTGCTGCTTCCTCGTTTTCCCGGATCGCCTGCCAGTAGTAGCCCGCCTTCGATTTCAACAGGCGGGAACAGCCCCAAAGAGCCAAGGCACACAAGAACAGCATCGTGTAGTAGTACATTTCCGGCGGGCCGCGGAAATTGGCGAGGTCGATCTGGTCACGCTGCGCGACCTTGAGGAACAGCCCGCCCGAGCCGCCGGTCCAATCCAGGTGGTCGAAGCCGACGCGGGTGAATTCGGCGAAGGCGATGGTGAGCAGCGCGAAGTACACGCCCGAGATGCCGAAGCGGAAGGCGAGGAAGCCGATCGCCGCGCCGAGCGCGACGCAGAGCGCGATCGAAAGCCAGACGCCCGCCCAGGGGCCGATGCCGTAGCGGGAGAACAGCGCCGCCGAGGCGTAGGCGCCGACGCCGACGTAGAGCGAGTGGCCGAGCGAGAGCTGGCCGGCGAAGCCCATCATCACGTTCCAGGCCTGGCCGGTATAGGCGAGGTAGAGGATCAGCGTCGCGACCGAGACCAGATATGGGTTCGCTATTTTGGGAAATATCAGCAGAAATATTCCCAAGATGGCAAGCAAACCAAGCGCTCTTCGATTCATGGTCTCCTGCCGAGCAGGCCCTGCGGCCGGAACAGCAGCACCAGGATCAGCAATGCGAATCCGAACATGCTTTTCGCGGAGGGCTGGATGAACAGCCCGGCGAGCGCCTCGGACAGGCCGATCAGCACGCCGCCCAGCAGCGCGCCCGTCATCGAACCCAGGCCGCCGACGATGACGATGATGAACGCAAGCAGCGTGTAGCCCGGGCCGAGGCCGGGCGTGACGTCCACGAACAGGATCATCATGCAGCCGGCGATCGCGACGCAGGCGGCGCCCAGGCCGAAAGTGAGCGAGTAGAGGTGCTTTACGTTGAGCCCCACCACCAGCGCGCCGAGGTGGTTGTCGGCGCAAGCCCGAATCGCCTTGCCGGTCAGGGTGAGCCGGAAGAAGGCAAACAGCGCCGAGCTCGCGGCAATCGCCATCATGGCGGCGAAGGCGCGCGGCTTGTCGACGATGATCTTGCCGAACTCCCAGGAGTCGAGCTGGTAGTCGGTCTGCACGTTGCGCGCGTCCGGGCCGAAGGCCATCAGCATGCCGTTCACCATGATGGTGGCCACCGCCACCATCAGCATGAACTGCGAGTGCTCGGGCCGCGTGATGAAGGGGTTGATGAGCCCCGCCTGCAGCAGGTAGCCCAGCACGAAGAACCCCGCCGCGATCGGGACCGCGGCGAGGAACGGATCGAGGTGGAAGGCGGCGAAGAGGGAAACCGCCGCGTACATGGCCACGGCCATCATCTCGCCGTGCGCGAAATTCACCACGCGCACGATGCCGAAGATGACCGACAGCCCGAGCGCCATCAACCCGTACACCATGCCGGTGAGCACACCGGCAATGATGACGTTGGCTACGAGGTCAAGCGGCACTACGCCTTTTTGTAGTCGGGCGCCGGGAAGACGGCCTTCGCTTCCGCAGCTTCCACGGGCAGCACCACGCGCGGCTCGCCGTTCAGGTTCTGCGTGCACGCGGACAGGTTGCCTTCCACCTGGCCCTTGGCGTTGAACTTGAGGACGCCGCCGAGCACGGTACGGTCGGTGATGTTGGTTTGGCGAATGGCGTCCGCGAGCGCCTTGCGGTCGGTGCTCTTGGCGCGCTTGAACGCGTCTGCGGCGACCAGGATCGATTCGTACGTGTAGACCACGTTGGTGCCGTGGAACACGAACTTCTCCTTGGGGTTCGCCTTCTCGAACGCGGTGCGCACGACCTTGGTCATGTTCGTCTTCGGGTTGTACCAGGGCGCGTTCGAGATGCAGTACTCGGAGAGCTTGCCGAGCGTCTTGGCGAAGTCCTCTTCGTACATGCCGGGCGAGCCCGGGCTGACGACGCCCATCGGGAACCAGCGCTGCTTGACCATCTCGCGGCGCAGGATGATGGCGTCCTGCAGGCGGCAGACGAGGAGCAGGAAGTCGGCGTTGGCGGCCTTCGCCTTCGACACTTCCACAGTCAGGTCCTTGGCGGCCGGGTCGTAGGAAATGGTGTCGACGATCCTGAACGGCAGCTGCGTGAGGCGCGGCAGCGTGGCGCTGATGCCCTTGTTCATCGCCTGGCCGAAGGTGTCGTTGACGTGCATGAACACCGCGGTGCGCGGCGCCACGTTGGTGGCGCGGAACAGGTCGCCGATCAGCGAAAGGCCGTTGACGGTGAGGTCAATCGCGGTCGGGAAGTTGCGGAACACGAACTTGTAGCCCTGCTCGGTGATCGGCGGGGCGGCGGCGATGTTGATGACGAACGGCACGCCGCGCTGCTCGGCCACCTGGGCGATCGCGGAGCTGGCGCCCGAATCGAACGCGCCGACCAGCACGTTGGCGCCTTCCTGGATGAGCCGTTCAGCCCTGGTGCGCGCGGTGTCGATGTTCGACTCGAAGTCGGCGTTCATGAGCTCGACGTCCACGCCGAGCAGCTGCTTGATCACGCCGGGCGCGAGGTCGGCGCCCTTCTGGCAGGACTGGCCGATCTTGCCGAGGTAGCCCGAGCGCGGCAGCAGCACGCCGACCTTGAGCTTCTGCGCCTGCGCGCGGACGTTGAGCGGCGATAGTGCCGCGGCTGCGCCGACGGCGGCGGCAGCCTTGTTGAAGTCGCGACGGTTCATGCGGATTCCTCCTCGGGAAAGTGCGGGTTGTTATATAGCATTACAATTTCCGGGTCAACGATGAAGACGAATCGAAAGGCGCGCGGCCCGCGCCCGGGAAGTATAGTGCGTGTCGCCGGGCTCAGCTATGGCGATCTGGACGAGCACCTCGGCTACGTGCTGCGGCGCGCCCAGTTGGCGGGCTTTGACGCTTTCCACCGCGCCACCACCGGTATCGACGTCTCTCCCGCGCGCTATACCGCGATGGTCATCGTGCGCGCCAATCCGGGCCTGACGCAGAGCGCGCTGAGCGGGGCGTTGGGCACCGCGCGCTCGGGCGCGATGACGGTGGTGGACTGGCTGGAAGACCGCGGCCTGGCAGAGCGGCGCAACCTGCCGCGCGATGCCCGCGCCTGGGGCCTTTACCTGACGCCGCGCGGCGAGTCGATGCTCCGCAGCCTGAACCGCAAAGTGCGCGCCAACGATGCCCGCTTTGCGGCGCGTCTGACGGCCGCGGAGCGGGCGACGCTGAAGATGCTGCTCGGCAAGCTCGCGGGCTAGGAGCCCGAGAACCAGTTGTAGCCCTTGTCTTCCCAGTAGCCGCCGGGGTACTCGTTGCTGACGAACAGCGCCATCACGTGCTTCGGGTTCTTGAAGCCGAGCTTGGTCGGGATGCGCAGCTTCCACGGGAAGCCGAATTTCGGCGGCAGCACCTGGTCGGCATACTTGAAGGCCATGATGGTCTGCGGGTGCAGCGCGGTCGCCATGTCGATGCTGGTGTAGTAGTCGTCCGCGCACTTGAAGCCAACGTAGCGCGCGCTCAGGTCGGCGCCGACGCGCTGCAGGAAGTCGGAGAAGCGCGGGCCGCTCCATTTGCCTATCGCGCTCCAGCCCTCGACGCAGATATGGCGCGTGACCTGCGAGACCTGCGGCAGCGCGTACAGCTCGGGCAGGCTCCAGGACTTCTTCTCCTTCACCAGACCGGAAATCTCCAGTTTGTAGCCGGTCGCGTCCACGATCCGCACCTCGTCCTCGCCGTAGTAGGCGTTGAAAGGGAAGGGCGTGGTGATCCTGCTTTCGGGAAATTCCGGCGCGAGCCGCTGCGGATTGAAGAGGAAGCCCTGCGCGCCGTCGTTCCAGCGTGACATGGCGGTCAGCACGCGCTGCACGCTGTCGTCGTCGGTCAGTTCGCAGCCGGAGAGCAGCGCCAGGGCGCCGAGCGACAGGCCCTGCCGGAGGAACAGGCGCCGCTCCAGGCTGGCGAGCAGCGGGCCTTCGTGAACCTTGAGTTTGCTATCCATTTTTCAGCCTCCCGGTAATCATGGTGAGGAAGGTTTTCGGCACCAGGATCACCATCAGCACGTGCACCAGCACGAACAGCACCATCCCGCTCATGCAGAAGAAGTGCAGCAGCCGCGCGCCCTCGTAGTCGCCCATCAGGGAGGCCAGCCAGTAGAACTGCACCGGCTTCCAGATGGCGAGGCCGGACAGGATCAAGCCGATGGCGAGAGCGATCGCGCCCAGGTAGGCAGCGCGCTGGGCGGCGTTGTAGACCGAGAGATCGGCGTGGCTGAGCTTGCCGCGCACGGCGTCCATTACGTCCCGGAAGATCGCCCCGGGCGAGACGGGGAGCATCCTGCGCCGCAGGTGGCCGGAGAGGATGCCATAGGCAATATAAATCAGGCCGTTCAGGGCGAGGACCCACATGGCGGCGAAGTGCCACTGCAGCGCGCCGGCGAGCCAGCCGCCCAGGGTGGCCTGGTCCGGAAAGCTGAAGTCGAAGATCGGCGAGGCGTTGTAGATCTTCCAGCCGGAGGTGACCATCACCAGGATCGCAAGGGCGTTGATCCAGTGGGCGATGCGGACCAGCAGGGGATGGACGGTCTTGGCGGCCATGGCGGTCTCTCCTTTGGCCCCTTCGTCGGAGGGGTCGGCGTTCCCTTACAACGATGAGATAATCGCACTTTTCCGGCAGCAACTGCGAGAGAACCCAGGAATGACCTACGTCGTCACCGAAGCTTGCATCAAGTGCAAGCATATGGACTGCATCGAAGTCTGCCCCGTGGACTGCTTCTACGAGGGCGAGAACATGCTGGTGATCCACCCGGACGAGTGCATCGACTGCGGCGTTTGCGAGCCGGAATGCCCGCCCAAGGCGATCGTGCCCGATTCCGATCCCCAGGCCGACAAGTGGCTGAAGCTGAACACCGAGTTTTCGGTCAAGTGGCCGAACATCACGCGCAAGGGTACGCCGCCGGCGGACGCCGACGCCTGGAAGGAAGTGCCCGACAAGTACGCCAAGTACTTCACGCCCAACCCCGGCAAGGGGGAATAGGCGCTATTTTTTCTTCGCGCCGGACGGCGCGAAGTTCAGGTCGTGGATGCCTTCGAGTTCGTCCTTGTATTTCGCGCGCACGGCGTCGAACTCCTTGACGACCTTCATGAAGGCGGCGACCACGGACGGGTCGAACTGCTTGCCGGACTCCGCGGAGATCTTCTTGGCCGCGTCCATCGAGGACACCGGGCTGCGGTGCCGCTGCGTCGCCGTCATGGCCTCGAAGGCGTCGGCCAGAGCCATGATGCGCCCGGGCACCGGGATCGCGTTGCCCTTCAGCTTTTTCGGGTAGCCGGCGCCGTCCCAGCGCTCGTGGTGGGTGAGCGCCATGATGCGCGCCTGCTCGAGCAGCGGGTCCTTGTGCTCGCCGATGATGCCGGCGCCAATTTCCGGGTGCTTGCGCACTTCCTCCCATTCCTTGTCGTTCAGCGCGTCGCTCTTCCTCAGGATGTGCTCCGGCACGCCCATCCTGCCGATGTCGTAGAGCGGCGCGGCCTGCGCGAGGATCTCGACCACCTTGCCCTTCAGGCCGAGAGACTCCGAGAGCAGCGCGACGTATTCGCCGACACGCATCACGCGGTTGCTCATGCCGCCTTCGCGGAATTCCATCGCGCGCGCGAGGCGCCGGATGAGCTCGAGGCGCGTCTCGTAGAGCTCTTCCGTGCGCGCGGCGATCTGCTCCTCGAGTGCGCGGCGCTGGTCCGCCAGCGCGAGCTGGGTGCGCACGCGCAGCAGCATGATCGGCCCGCTGATCGGCTTGATGATGTAGTCGACCGCGCCCGCCATCAGCCCGCGCGCCTGGTCCTTGGGGTCGCTGCGCGTCGTGACGAAGATCACCGGGATGTGGGCGAGCGACGGGTTCGCTTTGAGGCGCGCGCAGACTTCGTAGCCGTTCAGCTCCGGCATCTCGATGTCGAGCAGGATCAGGTCGGGCAGGGGGTCGGTGTCGGCGCCGGCCAGCGTCTCGTCGCTGTTGACGGCGAACTTGACGTCGTAATCCTTCTTCAGCAGGGCGCCGAGCAGGTTCCGGATGTCTTCGGAATCGTCCGCGACCAGGATGACGGGGCGCCGGTCCATAGTGCGGGGAATTATAGGCGCGATGCCTGGGGCAGCCCGAAAAACACCTCTGCGTTGCGCGTCGTCTCTTCGGCGACCTGTTCGGCGGTCTTGCCGAGCGCGCGGGCCACGGTGCGCAGCACGTGCGGCAGGAAGGCGGGCTCGTTGCGGCGCGCTTTCGGCTGCGGGTGCATGTCTCTCGGCGTGAGATAGGGCGAATCGGTTTCCAGCATCAGGCGCTCGGCGGGGATCCCGCGCACCAGTTCGAGCAGGTGCGCGCCGCGCCGTTCGTCGCAGATCCATCCGGTGATGCCGATGTACAGGCCGAGGTCGAGGTAGGAATGCAGCTCGGCTTTTTCGCCGGTGAAACAGTGGGCGACAGCCTTCGGCAATGAATAGGTTTTCAGAATTTCCGCGAACCGGGGAAAGGCTTCCCTGGAATGCA
>DATJYN010000032.1:0-7424 GCA_035499575.1 Burkholderiales bacterium
CATGCCCATGCGTTCGGTGAATTCGCCGTTGCCGTCAGGCAGCAGGGTAATGTTCGCGCATTCCTGGCCGGCGGCCCATTCGTTCATCACGAAGGCGTCGTTCACCGAAACGCAGACGATGGCGTCGACGCCGTTGTCGAAAAACGCCGGCGCGAGCTCGTTGTAGCGCGGCAGGTGCGTCGACGAGCAGGTCGGGGTAAAGGCGCCGGGGAGGGAAAATACCACCACGGTCTTGCCCTTGAAGATGTCGTCGCTGGCGACGTGCTTCCAGTCGCCGTCGGCGCGCGTGCGGAACGTGACCTGGGGGACTTTCTGGCCTTCGCGGATCGGGTTCATGGCTTCCTTTTCATTGGTCAAAACGATGTATGGAGCCAATATATCGAAGCCACTCCCTCTATTCCAATACTTTGTCGGGATGCTTATAATAGTCGTATCCTATGACTCTTACCGAACTCAAGTACGTGGTGGCCGTCGCCGAGGCACGCCATTTCGGCCAGGCCGCCGAACGCTGCTTCGTCAGCCAGCCCAGCCTCTCGGCCTCGGTGAAGAACCTGGAGGAAGAATTGGGCGTGACGCTGTTCGAGCGCGGCAAACGCGGGGTGTTCCTCACGGACGCCGGCGAGCAGATCGTCGCTCAAGCGCGCCGCGCGCTGGAGGAAGCCGAGCGCGTGAAGACGGTGGCGCGCCAGGGCCGCGATCCTCTCAAGGGCGTGCTGCGCCTGGGCATCATCCACACCATCGCGCCTTACCTGCTGCCCGACCTGGTCGGCGCTCTGCGGCGCGTCGCGCCGGAAATGCCGCTCGACGTGGAGGAGAACACCACGGCCACGTTGGACCGCATGCTCAAGTCGGGCGAGTTGGACGCGATCATCCTTGCCTTGCCCTATGACGGGCCGGGCATTGAAACGGCGCCGCTCTATGAAGAAGTGTTCCGCGTCGTTGCGCCGCCCAAACATGCTCTCGCGCGCAGGAAATCGGTCGCGGTCGAGGAACTCGACGCCGGCGAACTCCTGCTGCTGCCGGTCGGCCACTGCTTCCGCGACCAGGTGCTGGACGCATGCCACGAATTCTCCCGTCCGCCCGAGGCCGGGCGCCAGGGCAATTCGCTGGAGACGTTGCGCAGCATGGTGGCCTCGGGCCTCGGCGTCACGGTGCTGCCCGCGACGGCGCTCACGCCGCGCCACGCCAGTGCGCTGGTGAAAACCATCGAGTTCTCCGATCCGCAGCCGGTCCGGCGCGTCGCGCTGGCCTGGCGCCGCGGCTTTCACCGCCCGGCAGCGCTGGAGAAACTCGCCGCCGCGGTCCGGGCGCTGGACCTGCCCGTCAAACCGCTCTGACGGGCGCCTACAGGCGCACCGCTACGCCTTCAATCGGCCCTTCGCGCAGCGCCTGCAGTTCGCCCAGCAGCAGGTGGATGAACGCCAGCCCGAACAGCACCGGCGCCACGAACCCGACCAGCGGTACGTAGGCGAGCAGCGCGAGGATCGCGCCCATCATGTAGAGCGAGCCGCGCCGCGCCGAAAAAATGCGCTGCATTTCGGCCCCGGTGGCGTGCTCGGCGAGCGCGTCGTAGCGCAGCACCCGCTGGTTGAGCCAGCCCATGATGACGACCGGAATCAGGGGCCAGAGCGGCGGCACCAGCCAGAACGGGATCGACGCCATGCCGAGGCCGATCAGGCCTGCCAGCGCGACCACCCCGTTCCAGATGCTGCCGGCAATGCTGCCGCGCCGTTTGCGTGCCAGCTGCGGGAATCGGCGCGACGCGACGTGCTCGACCATCACCGGCATGCCGAAGGTGCTGAGGATCAGGAGCGCGGTCAGCCAGACCAGCGGCACGAACATCAGGAACACCAGCACCTTGGCGGCGAGCGTGATCACGCCGCCAACGTCCCAGCGGATGAAGTAGGTCCCGCTCTGCACCCATTCCTGCATCCAGCCCGCAAGCAGGACCACCAGCTGCGCCCCCAGGAGCCAGAGCGCCGCGCCCCAGAGCGCGACCGCGATCAGCATCGGCCAGATCATCAGCCACAGGATGCGCGGATGGAAAATATTGGCGAGGGCGTACAGCAGCGAGCGGGCGATCGGGTTCATGTCTTCATACTGTGCCACAGCTTCGCCAGGCGCTTCGGCGACACCGGCACCGGCGTCTTCAATTCCTGCGCGAAGAGGGAAACGCGCAGTTCCTCGAGCAGCCAGCCGAACTGCTCCAGTTCCGCCGCCGACCGCGCCACACCGCCCAAGCGAACGCGGCCGCCCAACTCGCGCTTCCAGGCCTGCTCGAGCGGCGCGAGTTCGGCCATGCGCTGCGCATCGCGCGCTGGGTCCGCACGCAGCTTGTCCAGCCGGAGCGCCGCGGCCTTCAGGTAGCGCGGAATATGCTGTAGGCGCTCCCAGGGCGTGCGCGCCATGAATCCCAGCTGCAGCAGGCGCGCCAGCTGCTGCTTCACATCTTCGGCAGCGAGCGGCCAGGCTTTTTGGATTGAGGCGATGCGCTTCTGCAGCTGGCCCTGCTCGGCGGCGATCGTCGACGCAAGACGCTGCATCTCCAGCGCGATGAGGTTGAGCCGGCTGCGGCCTTCCTGCACGCGGCGCGCGAAATCCGCCTGCCGCATCGGCAGCGCATCGGAAAGGAAAGTGCGGTCGAGCGCCGCGGACACGATATCGTCCTTCATCGCCGCGATCGTCATGTCCCTGGCGAGCGCCTTCTCGAGGTCGCGCACGCGCTCGCGGAAGGCAATGGCCAGCAGCCGGCGCACGCCGCCGCGGTGGATGTCGCGCGCTTTTTCGGGCGAATCGTAGACCTGCAGCGTGACGCCGTCGCCCGGCGCATCGTCAACTGCGAGCAGCGCCGGATAACCGACCAGCGTCTGCCCGCCCCGGCTGATTTCCATCACCTCTTCGAGATCGCCGAAGTTCCAGGATGCGAAGCGTTCGCCGCCCTGCGGGGTTTCGTCCGACAGTTCTTCCTGAATCCGGCTGCCGAAGCTTGCCTTCAGCTCCGCGACATTCTTCCCCATCGCCAGCTGCCGGCCGTGCTCGTCGAGCACGCGGAAGTTCATGTGCAGGTGCGGTGGCGCCGAATCAGGCCGGAGCGCGTCGGTCGGCACTTCCAGGTTGAATTCCGAGCGGATGAAGCGCGCGAGCGCCGTCGCGAGCGGCGTATCCGTGGGCGCCACCGCGGCGGCGAAGCGCCCGGCGAACTCGGCGAGCGGACCGAGCTTGTGGCGCAGGCGCTGCGGCATGCCCTTGGCGTAGGCCTGCACTTTTTCCTTCAGCAAACCCGGCACCAGCCACTCGCAGCGCGCCGCGGGCACCTGGTTCAGCAACGCTACCGGCACCGTCAGGGTCACGCCGTCCTTCGGCGAGCGCGGCTCGAAGTGGTAATCGAGTTCGAAGCTGTTCGGGCCGACCCGCAGCTCGTGCGGGAAATTGTCGGTGGTGATGCCCGCGGCCTCGTGGCGCATGAGGTCCTCGCGCCTAAGGTGCAGCATTTTCGGATCGGCGCGCTCCGCATCCCTGCGCCATTTCTCGAAGTCGGCCCCGTTGGTGATGCCCTCCGGTACCCGCGCCTCGTAGAACGCGAAGATCAACTCGTCGTCCACCAGGATGTCCGGGCGGCGCGACTTGTGCTCGAGGCGCTCGATTTCGCGCAGCAGGCGGCGGTTGTGGGCGAAGAACGGCGCATGCGTCTCGAATTCGCCCTCGACCAGCGCCGAACGCAGGAAGATCTCGCGCGCGAGTTTCGGATCGAGCGGCCCATAGTGGACGCGGCGGTCGGCGTAGACCGGCAGCCCATAGAGCGTGCCGCGCTCGATGGCGACCACTTGCGCACGCGTTTTCTCCCAGTGCGGCCGCTCGCAATGACGCTTCAGGAGGTGGCCGCCGAGTTCTTCGATCCAGCGCGGATCCACACCCGCCACCGTGCGCGCGAACAAGCGTGTGGTCTCGACCAGTTCCGCGGCGAGTATCCACTTGCCCGGCTTTTTGGCCACCGAGCCCGGATGCACCCAGAATTTGATGCCGCGGGCGCCGGTGTAATTGTTGTCCTGCTGGTCCTTCATGCCGACGTTGCCGAGCAGGCCGGTGAGCAGCGCGCGATGTACTGCGCGGATGCCGTCCGGCTTTTCCATGTTGGCGCTGGAGAGCCTCCACTCCAGTTCCTCGACCGACTGCCGCAGCTGGGCGTGGATGTCGCGCCATTCGCGCATGCGCGCGTAGGAAAGGAAATTCTCCCGGCACTGCTTGCGCGTCGCGCCTGGCGGGAACGCCTTCCACAGCTTGAGATAAGACAGAAAATCCGAGCGTTCGTCAGCGAACTGCTTGTGCCGTTCGTCGGCGGCGGCCGCCTTGTCCATCGGCCGTTCGCGCGGGTCCTGCAGCGATAGCGCCGCGGCGATCACCAGCATCTGCTCGAGGCAGCCTTCCTCGCGCGCGCCGATCAGCATGCGCCCGACGCGAGGGTCCAGCGGCAGGCGGGCGAGTTCGCGCCCCGCCTCCGTGAGCCGGCTGGCTTCGTCCACCGCGCCCAGCTCTGCGAGCAGCGCGTAGCCGTCGGCGATCGCCTTCGGAATCGGCGGATCGAGGAAAGGGAAGTCTTCGACCTTGCCCAGGCCGAGGCTGAGCGAACGCAGGATCACCGCGGCGAGCGAGGAGCGCAGCAGCTCGGGATCGGTGAAACGGGGGCGCGCGGCATAGTCGTCTTCCGAGTAGAGCCTGAAGCAGACGCCGTCGGCGACGCGGCCGCAGCGGCCGGCACGCTGGTTGGCCGAGGCCTGCGAGATATTCTCCACACGCAGCATCTCGACCTTGTTGCGGTAGCTGTAGCGCTTGACACGCGCCTGGCCGGTATCGACCACGTAGTGGATGCGCGGCACCGTAAGCGAAGTCTCTGCGACATTGGTGGCGAGCACCACGCGCTGCTCGCCGCCCGGATGGAACACCCTGTCCTGCTCGGCGTTCGAGAGGCGCCCATACAGGGGAAGTATCTCCATTTTCAGGAGCTTTTTCCGCAATACTTCCGCGGCATCCCGGATTTCCCGCTCTCCCGGGAGAAATACCAGCACGTCGCCCCGGCCCAGCCGGCAGGCCTCCTCCACGGCGGAGGCGAGCGCGTCCTCCTCCTCGTCGCGCGTGGTGTCCTCCTGGTCGCCGCCCACCGGCCGGTAGCGCACTTCGACCGGATAAAGCCGGCCGGAGGCCTCGATCAGCGGCGCGTCGTTGAAGTGCCTGGAGAATTTCTCCGCGTCGATGGTCGCCGAGGTCACGACTATTTTCAGGTCGCTCCTCTTTTCCGTCAGTTTTTTCAAATAACCCAAAATGAAATCTATGTTCAGGCTGCGCTCGTGCGCCTCGTCGATGACGATCGTGTCGTAGGCGCGCAGCTGCGGGTCGCCTTGCGTCTCGGCCAGCAGGATGCCGTCCGTCATCAGCTTGATCACGCTGCGCGCGCCGACGCGGTCGTGGAAACGCACCTTGTAGCCGACCAAGCCGCCGAGCTCGGCCTTCAATTCTTCGGCGATGCGCGCCGCCACCGAACGCGCGGCGATGCGCCGCGGCTGCGTATGGCCGATCATGCCGGCCGTGCCGCGTCCCATGTCGAGCAGGATCTTCGGAATCTGCGTGGTCTTGCCCGAGCCGGTCTCGCCGCAGACGATGACCACAGGGTTTGCCGCCACCGCGCGCACGATTTCCTCGCGTTTCTGGCAGATGGGCAGTGCCGGGTCGAAATGAATCTGCTGCATGGGCGGCCGAGGATATAAGATTTCCCCGCCACCGGCCCGCCCTCGCCCACGATGAAAACCCATGCGCTCCGCCTCCGCCCCGGCGACGACCTCCGCCAGTCGCTCGAGACTTTCACGCGCGACCGCAAGCTGCGGGCAGGCTGCATCGCCAGCTGCGTCGGCAGCGCGGCCCAGGCCGTAATCCGCTGCGCGGGCCAGACAGAGGCGGCGGCGATGGAGGGACCGCTGGAAATCGTCAGCCTGGTAGGCACGCTTTCGCCCGATGGCGCGCACCTGCACCTGAGCGTCTCCGACGGCCAAGGTCGCACCGTCGGCGGCCACCTGGCGCGGGGTACGCTCGTGCACACCACTGCCGAAATCGTGGTGCTTGAACTCGAGAATCTGGCATTCGCGAGGGAGCTGGACCCGGCGACCGGCTACAGGGAACTGGTGATCAGGGGAGCGGGCTAGCCGCATGGCGATCGTTGATTTCCCGGACCGGAAGTATCTGATCGACGCGCCGGCGCTGCGCGACCGGCTGAACGATGTCACGTTGCTCGACCTGCGCCCGGCGGAAGACTACGCGCTCGGCCACATCGAGGGCAGCCGCCATCTCGACATCTACGGCGTGAGCCTGAGCGACTCTTCGCAAGCGCCGCTGAATGCGTTCCTGAACATCTTCAAGACGCTGTTCGGCAGCCGCGGCGCGACGATACAGAAGCCGGTGGCGGTCTACGACCACGAAAGCGGCGAGCGCGCTTCGCGCGCGGTGTGGCTGCTCGCGGTGCTCGGTCATCCGGGCGCCAGGCTGCTCGACGGCGGCACACAGGCGTGGACTGCGGCGGGCAACCGCCTCGCACGCCTGGCGCAGGCCCCCGCCCCCGTGGACCCGGCCAAGGCACCGCCGACAGCGCCGCCGTTCCGCGGCGAGACCAATCCTGAATTCCTCGCCACGCGCTTCGACGTGCTGAAGGCGATCGGCGACCCGGGCAGCGTGATCGTAGACGTGCGGCGGGAGTCCGAATACCGGGGCACCGAAAAACGCGCTCGCCGCTCAGGGACGATTCCGGGCGCGGTGCATGTCTTCTGGCGCGAGCATCTGGATGAAAACGGTGCGTTCCGTCCCGCGGGCGAGATCCGCAAGCTCTACGAGTCGCGAGGCGTGACCCCGGACAAGGCCGTGATCCCCTTGTGCCACGGCGGCTACCGCTCCGCCAGCACCTTCATTGCACTAAAGTCGCTCGGTTACCCGCGCGTGCGGAACTACATCTCGTCATGGGCCGAGTGGGGCAACCGCGATGACACTCCCGTCGTCAAGCCGGTCTAGCGCAGCCGTTCGACGTAGCGTGCGATCAGATCGACTTCGAGGTTGACCGGGTCACCCTTCGCCAAGCGCCCGAGCGTGGTGACTTTCAGGGTGTGCGGGATCAGGTTCACTTCGAAAGTCCGGCCCTTTACGCGGTTCACCGTCAGGCTCACGCCGTCAATGCAGATGGAGCCTTTGCGCGCGACGTAGCGGGCGAGTTTCTTCGGTGCTTCGAAGGTGTATACGCTCTTCTTGACCCCGATCAGCCGCGCGACGCCGTCCACGTGGCCGGTGACGAGATGGCCGCCGAGTTTGTCGCCGAGGCCGAGGGATTTCTCGAGGTTCACGCGGCCCGGACGGTCGAGGCCCGCGGTGACGCGCAGGGTTTCCTTGGAAAC
>DATJYN010000033.1:0-6798 GCA_035499575.1 Burkholderiales bacterium
GTCGCGCAGATGTGCGAGTGGATGCGCTTCAGGTCGCGCAGCACGTCGATGTGCAGCGCGCTCGTTTCGACGCTTTCCGGGCGCCCCTCGCGCAGGCGGGCGAGGTGGCTTTCGGAGGCGGCGATCTCGGCTTCGCGGAAGCGGGTCTTGCCGTCCAGCAGCTGCCGCGCGACCTTGACGTCGCCGGAAATGAAAATGCCGAACGCGAGGCGCATGTCGTCGAGCACCCGCTTGTGCATCGCCTGCAGCTCTTCGGCGCCCTGGGCGGAGAATTGCAGTCCGTATTTGATCTTCTTGGCGGCGAGCTCCAGCAGGTTCTTGTCGATGATGTCGCCGACGTGCTCCATGTTGATGGCGAAGGCGATGATTTCCATGGCGCGGCGGCCCTCCCGCTCTTCGAGGCTGTCCCGCGTGACCTTGACGACGTAGAGCTTGATGGCTTCGTGCAGGCGATCAACGGCGTTGTCCTTGCGCGAAATCTCGCTCACCAGGTTCCGGTCATGGGTCATCAGGGCGACCATCGCCTCGCCGAGCATGGACTCGACCATTTCGCCCATGCGCAGGCATTCGCGTGCGGCGCCGGCGAGCGCGAGCGCCGGGGTGTCGATGGCCGATTCGTCCAGGTAGGCCGGCAGGCCCGGGTCGGGGGGCGCCTTGCGCGCCGGGAGCAGCAGCTCCAGGGCGCGCGCGAGCTGCCCGAGCGGCAAAATGAACAGCATCGCCAGCGTGAGATTGAAAGCCGTGTGGAAATTGGCCCCCATGCGCAGCGGATTGGGATCCATCGCCATCAATTCGTCGGCAATCGGGGCCAGGAACGGCATCACGAGCGCGCAGCCCGCGATTCGAGTCAGCAGATTGCCGACAGGCACCCGGTAGCTGGCGGGATCGTTTCGTGCGCCGCCCTCCAGCAGCGGATTGATCGCACTGCCCAGGTTGGCGCCCACGATCAGGGCGAGTGCGCCGACGGGCGAGACGAAGTGCGAATACGCCAGCGACATCGTCAGGAGGACCACGGCCACGCTCGAATGGGCGGTCCAGCTCAGCGCCGCCCCCATGAGAACGCAGAGCCAGGGGCTCCCGGTGGCGGCCGCCAGGATTTCGCGGGCGAGCGGCGCGTGCTCCGCGGGAAGCAGGCTCTGGAGGAGGATATGCAGCGCGAGGAGCATCAGGCCGAGCCCGATCGACACCCGGCCCAGGTCGCGCGTAACCGTCCGGCTGCCGCGCTTGAACGCCAGCACGCCCAGCACGAGCAGGACCGGCGCCGCGGCCGAGACGTCATAGGACAGGACCTGGACGACAAGGGTCGTGCCTACGTTTGCGCCCAGCATGATCGCCAGGGCGGTGACCAGGCCCACCATTCCTTCGGCTGAAAACGAGGTCACCATCAGCGCGGTGGCCGTGCTGCTCTGGAGCAGGGCCGTTACGCCGGCGCCGGCGAGGAACGCCTTGACGCGATTCGCGAGCGCGACGCGAAGCAATCGCCGCAACTCGGCGCCGAACGCGCGTACCAGCCCGCTGTGGACCATGTGCAGGCCCCAGAGGAGCAACGCGACGCCTCCCATGAGATCCAGCAAGACCATGCTTCCCAAATCAGTTGCTCCAGCTGCCAAGCCGGGAATCATTGTTACACATGGATCTCCACGCTCTCCAGCGTCACCTTCCCGAGTTTTCTCCGGTCCAGGGTCACCCCCAGGCCCGCGCCGGCGGGCAGCGCCATGGCGCCGTTCTTCACCGGAAGATCTTCTGCAACGACATCGGCAGCAAGGAAGTGCAAACCCGAATCGTTCGGGTAGTGGACTTCGGCCAGCGCGCAGGCGATGTGCAGGTTGGCGACGGTGGCGATGCCGGTCTCGTAGACGCTGTGCAGCGCCGGCTTGAGGCCGTAGGCGTGCGAGACGCGCGCCATGCGGCGCCAGGCGTCGATGCCGCCCCACATGAAGAGGTCGCCCAGCACCACGTCCACCGCCTGCCGGCGGATGGCGGGCACGAGGTGCTCGTCCTTCACCACCCACATGTTGGTCGCCACCGGCGTCTTCACCGCCGCCTTCAGGCGCGCGATGCCCTCCAGTTCGCCGGTCGGGTCTTCGAAGAACTCCAGCCCGAGCGGATCCAGGCGCCGGCAGAGTTCGGTGGCGGTCGCCGCGCCGTAGTTGGCGTTCGGATCGAAGCGGATGCGCGCCTGCGGCAGGGCTTCGCGCAGCTCGTTCAGCAGCTTCCAGTCCCATTCCGGCGAATAGGCGGCGCTTTTCAGCTTGAAGGAGCGGAAGCCGGATTTGCGCGCCTGTTCGAGCGCGAACTCCACCACCAGCTTCGTGTTCGCGGGCACGTCGAGGTGGTCCGTCAGGTCCTTGCGCGTACCCGCTTTCGGCAGGATCGCCGCGGGCAGGGTCGAGACGACGTCGACGGATTCGCGCCGGCGCGCGCCGATCAGCTCGGCGAGCGGCATCTTCAGCGAGCGGGCCACGGCGTCCCAGGCGGCGAGGTCCAGGCCGGCGAGCGTCGCCAGGCCGTTGCGGCCGAAACGGTTGTCGTAGGTGCTCTTGCCCAGCAATTCGCGGAAGGCGAAGCGATTCAGCGCATCCTTGCCGAGCAGCTCCTTCGCAAAACGCTGGGCGAGGGCGTAGACGTCCGGCGTGCCCCAGGTTTCGCCGAGGCCGGCGGCGCCGTTCTCCAGCGTCATCTCGACCACCGTGCGCTCCGTTTTCTGGATCACGTACATCGAGCCCGCGTGCACCATGGTGAGCGGAATCGATACGCGCGCGAGGCGTATCGACGAGATGGCTAGCGCTGCCACTGGATCCTGGAGAAAGAGGGTTCGAGCGGCCAGTCGATGCCGATGCCGGGCTGGTCTGGAACGCTCACTTCTTTTTCCTTGATTTCTTTTCTTGAAATTATTTTCGTGTCTTCCCCCTTGATGGTCGCGGCCAGGGCGGCGCAGTACTGGATCTCCCAGGGATGCGCGTTGGGCGCGAGCAGGGCGATGCCCAGGTCGAAAGCCGCGGCCACCGCGGCGATGGTCTGCACCATTTCCACCGAGCCCCAGGCGAAGGGATCGATGCGCAGCAGCTCGTGGCGGCCGTCGAGGATGTCCTTGCGCAGCGCGGTCCAGTCGGGAGGAATTGCAGGAAGTTCGTCTTTGACCAGATTGACCGCTTTTCTATAGGAGCCGCCAAGAAGGCCATGGAGTGGCACCCCTTTGGCTCTCGCCAGGGCATCCCAGGCGGCCATGTCGCGCGCCACCGCGGCTTCCAGGTTCAGCGTAAAGCCGAATCCCGCGATGCCGTCGGCGGAGAGCACTCGCGCAACCAGCGCCTCGGCACCTGAGCCCACGCGGACGGAGTGCACGTGCGTGTGGGCAATGGATACCGGTGCGGCCACGGGCCGGTCCCGCCTAGCCCCAGACTTCGCGCGCCACCTCGACGACGCGCTCCAGCTTGCGCCATTGCTCGTCGGGCGTGAGCGCGTTGCCGTGATGCGTGCTGGAGAAGCCGCACTGCGGCGACAGGCAGAGGTTCTCCAGCGGCACGTACTTCGCCGCTTCGTCGATTCTTTTCTTCAGGAAATCCTTTTCTTCAAGAACGGGGGATTTGGAAGTAATCAGGCCAAGGACGACCTTCTTGCCCTTGGGCAGGTAGCGCAGCGGTTCGAAGCCGCCGGCGCGCTCGGAGTCGAATTCCATGAAGAACGCGTCCACCGCGGAGGAGAACATCGCCTCGGCGACGGGCTCGTAGCCGCCGGAAGCGACCCAGCTGCTCTTGAAGTTGCCGCGGCAGGTGTGCATGGTGACCGCCATGCCGGCGGGCCGGTCCTCGAGCGCGGCGCTCACCGCGTCCGCGTAGGTGCGCGGCAGCCTTGCCGGATCGTCGCCGTTCTTGCGCGCGGCTTCCTGGATCTTCGGATCGCAGAGGTAGGAAAAGCTCACGTCGTCCAGCTGCAGGTAGCTGCAGCCCGCGTCGGCCAGGTACCGGATCGCCTTGCGGTAGGCCGCGGCGGTGTCGGCCCAGAATTCGGCAAGGTCGGGGTAGACCGCCTTCGAAATCGAGCTGCGCCCGCCGCGCAGGTGCAGCATGGCGGGCGAGGGGATGGTGAACTTCGCCGTCCTTCTAGTCGATTTTTTCAAGAATGAAAAATCTTCCACCATGATCGGGCGCGAACAGCCCACTTTCCCAGTCACCGAAGGAATCGGCGGCTGCTCCTCGGTGCCGCCGAAC
Organism: Burkholderiales bacterium; assembly: GCA_035499575.1. GTDB lineage: Bacteria > Pseudomonadota > Gammaproteobacteria > Burkholderiales > SG8-39 > RBG-16-66-20. Next base: position 4,212 of record DATJYN010000033.1, read on the forward strand.
TTCGGGCCGGGATTCACGACCGCGGTGACGCCGTCGAGCTGGGTCATGAAGTCCAGGTGCCACCAGTCGCGGCGCATTTCGCCGTCGGTGATCGCCTGCAGGCCGACCGCTTCCTGCCTGGCGATGGCCTCCTGGATGCAACGGTCCTCGACGGCCTTGAGCCTTTCTCCTTTCAGGCTCTTTCTCGCCTCGGCGAGTTCCTTCGGCCTGAGAAGGCTGCCGACCTGGTCGGCGCGAAACGGGGGCTTCATTTCAGTGGATGTGCAGGAGAACCCAGAGGGTTCAGTCCGCTCCTGGTAACGCGGCCGTGCAGCTCGCGGCCAAGCGCCTGCTCGCAGAATTCCGCGGTCGCGAGCAGCTGGTCCAAGTCTATCCCGGTTGCAATGCCCATGGATTCGAACAGGCCGACCAGGTCCTCGGTGCAGACGTTGCCGGTGAAGCCGCCGCCGTACTTCACCTTCGCCGGATGCCCGCCGACGCCGCCGAACGAGGAATCGAAATGCCGCACGCCGGCCTCGTAGGCCGCGACGTAGTTCACGAGGCCCGTGCCGCGCGAGTCGTGGAAGTGGGCGATCGGGGTTGCGCCTTTGATCTTCCCGAAGAGATCCTTCACGGATGCAGGCGTGGCCATGCCGGTGGTATCCCCGATCGCGACGTGATCGACGCCGAGGCTCGCAAAGCGGGCGACGTCGTTCGCGACGCTGCCCGCAGCCACCTTTCCCTCGAACGGGCAACCAAACGCGACCGACACGGTGCCGACCAGGCGGAAGCGTCCGCCGGCCGCCTTCACCATCTCCTCGATGTTGGCCCACTGCCCGGCGCGGCTGCGCTTCAGGTTCTTCTGCGTGTGGGACTCGGTCGCCGAGACCAGCAGGCTGATTTCGTTGACGCCGAAGCCGGCATCGAGGTCGGCGAGCGCCCTCTGGACCGCTCTCGGGTTTGCGCAAGTTGCCTTGTAACTCGTATTTTCGTTTCGTTTCAATATTTTCAGCAGTTCGCTGGCATCGGAGAACTGCGGAACCACCTTGGGATTGGAGTACGACGTCGCTTCCACCCGCGGGAAGCCGATGGCCGCGAAGCGCTCGACCAGCGCGCGCTTGGTGTCGGTCGGGATGAAGGCGGGCTCGTGCTGCAGCCCGTCGCGGGCGAAGCACTCGCATAGCGTCACAGCGGACATAGTTGACAGCATCAACCAGTTGCGCGAAGCTGTCAATCGAGCATGAAAACGGCATTCCCCACCCTGATCCGGCCGCGCGACGAGCGCACCCAGCCCGCGCGCATCATCCCGGGCTACCCGCAGACGCCCTTGCGCAACCCGAAGCAGCCGCTGGTGAAGCGGCCCCCGACGCTTTCCGAGCTGACCGGTCCGCTCGATGTGGCCGCGCGCGTCAAGCTGTTGGGCGGCGACATCGCCGGCCACGGCGCGCAGCAGGCCATCGGCCAGCTGATGCATCTCAAGGTGCGCGTGCTCGATGAGGACGGCGCGCCGGTCGGCGGCGCGGTGGTGGAGATCTGGCAAGCCAATGCCGCCGGACGCTACATTCACCCGAACGACGACGACCATGCGCCGCCCGATCCGAATTTCTACGGCGCGGCGCGCCTGGTCACGGACGAGTCCGGCGCCTTCGAATTGCGCACCGTCAAGCCCGGCGCCTACCCGGTGCCGACGAAGGACGGCTGGTGGCGGCCGCCGCATATCCACTTTTCGCTCTTCGGCAAGGTCTGGCTGTCGCGGCTGGTGACGCAGATGTATTTCCCGGGCGAGCCGCTCAACCAGCAGGACCGGATCCTGAATTCGGTGCCGGATGCGGGGGCGCGCGACCGCCTCGTCGCGCACTACATCCCGCCAGCGGTCGACCCGTACAACGCGCTGGTATTCGAGCACCAGATCGTGCTGCGCGGCAGCGCTGCCACGCCGGAGCAGCCTTGAACAGGGGCGCGATCCCGACCAGCGAAGCCACGATCGGCCCGTTCTTCCCGCCGCGCTACGTGGACCAGGGCGCGAATGACCTGACCGTGTTCGAGGGCCGCAGGGCGAAGGGCGAAGCCATCGAGATCCGCGGCCGCGTGCTCCAGGAAGACGGCGCGCCGCTGGATAACCTGGTCGTCGAGATCTGGCAGGCGGATGCCGCCGGCGTCTACCGCCACCCGGCCGACCCGCGCCATGCGCAAGCCGATCCCAATTTCTTCGGCTGGGGCCGCGCGGCGACGGACAAGGAGGGGCGCTATTCCTTCCATACCATCCGGCCCGGCGCGCCGCAGGGCCGCCAGCCGCACGTCAACTTCATGGTCATGTATTCGGGGTTGATGCGGATCCTGAAGACGACGATGTTCTTTGCAGAGGGATCGGATCCCGTTCTTGATCTCGTCCTGGAAAGAAAGAACTTGCTGGTGGGAAAGAAGGAAGCCCCCGGTCTCTACATCTTCGATATCCGCCTGCGCGGCGAGAACGAAACGCCGTTTTTCGATGATTAATGCGCGACGACCGATGGCGCCGACCATCAAGGAGTTGCTTTCCTACCGCCTGCACCGGGTGGCGAACCTGCTGTCGCGCGGCGCGGAGATGCGCTACCGGCGCGAGTTCGGC
>DATJYN010000034.1:0-11834 GCA_035499575.1 Burkholderiales bacterium
GCCAGGTGGTGGTCCTGCTGCCGGGCGCGGGCGGGCGCCTGCGCTATCCGCGCGGCGACAGCGTCGTCGGCTCTCTGCATGGCGCGGACCTGGCGGTCGCCGAATGGGTGCACGGCCACGGCGAGCCCGCGGGCCAGGGCACCCACACGCTCCCCGCTTCGGAGGCGCTCTACCTGCCGCTGAAAGGCAGCCAGTCCGGCCTCGGCGTGCTGGGCGTGCTGCCCGCCAATCCGCGCCGGGTGCTGCTGCCCGAGCAGTTCCACCTGCTCGAGACCTTCGCCGGCCAGATCGCGCTGGCGCTGGAGCGCTCGCAGTTCGCGGAGCATGCGCAGCGCGCGCAGGTCAGCGCGGAAACCGAGGGATTGCGCAATGCGCTGCTGGCGTCCATCTCGCATGACCTGCGCACGCCGCTCGCGGTCATCTCGGGCGCCTCCTCCAGCCTGGCGGAGCGCGGCGAGCGGCTGAGCGCGCAGGAACGCGCCGCCCTGGCGAAAAGCATTTTCGAGCAATCGCAGCAGATGGGCGCCCTGGTCGCCAACGTGCTCGAGATGACCCGGCTCGAGGCCGGCGCGATCGCGCTCGACCGCGACTGGAATGCGCCCGGGGAAATGACCGAGTCGGTGCTGCGGCGCCTGTCAGAACGGCTCGCCGGCCATCCGGTCGACGTCGACGTCGGCACTGACCTTCCCCTGATTCGAGTCGACGCCACCCTGATCGAACAGGTGCTTGCCAACCTGCTGGAAAATGCCGCCAAGTACACGCCGCCGGGGACCCGGGTCCGCCTGCACGCCGAGCGGCAGTCCGCGACCCTGCTGTTTTCCGTGGAGGACGACGGCCCGGGCCTGCCCGCGGGAGATCCAGACCAACTGTTTGCCAAGTTCCACCGCGGCGCGGCCGAGAGCGCGATTGGCGGCGTCGGGCTGGGTTTGGCGATCTGCCGCGCGATCGTCCAGCTCCACAGCGGACGGATCTGGGCGGAGCGGCTGCCCGGCGGCGGCTCGGCGTTCCGCTTCACCCTGCCGCTCGAAGACCCGCCCGCCGTTCCCGACGAACCGGCTGCGGCCTGAGCCGATGACCGAAACGCAGGTCACCATCCTCGTCGTCGAGGACGAGCCGGAGATCCGACGCTTCCTGCGCACCTCGCTGGCCACCGAGGACTATCGCGTGGTCGAGGCGGAAACCGGCGAGCGCGGCGCGATCGAGGCCGGCACGCTCAAGCCAGACCTGGCGATCGTGGACCTGGGGCTGCCGGATATCGACGGCATCGAAGTCATCCGCCGCATCCGCAAGTGGTCGCCGCTGCCGATCATCGTGTTGTCCGCCCGCGCGCGCGAGCAGTCGAAGGTCGAGGCGCTGGACGCCGGCGCCGACGACTACGTCACCAAGCCGTTCGCGGTCGGCGAACTGCTGGCGCGGGTGCGCGTCGCCCTGCGGCACGCTTCGCGCGCACCTTCGGGCGAGGAGAGCCTGGCGTTCGGCGACGCGACCGTGGACCTGCGCCGGCGCAAAGTCATGCGTGCGGGCACGGAAGTGCACCTGACGCCGCTCGAATTCCGGCTGCTGACCTGCCTCGCGCGGCACCTGGGCATGGTAGTGACGCACCGTCAGCTGCTGCGGGAGGTGTGGGGGCCGTCGCACGTCGAACACACCCACTACCTGCGCATCTACATGAAGCAGTTGCGGGAAAAGCTCGAGAGCGACCCGGTCCGGCCCAAGCACCTGCTGACCGAGACCGGCATCGGCTACCGGCTGGTGGCCGAAGAAGCCTAGATCTCGACCTTGGTACCGAGTTCGATCACGCGGTTGGCTGGCAGCTTGAAGTAGTCCGCCGCGCTGCCCGCGTTGCGCGCCATCATCGCGAACAACTTCTCGCGCCAGTACGCCATGCCGCTCGCCGTCGTCGGAACCGGGACCACGGTTTCCCGGCTGAGGAAATACGAGGTGGTCATGGTATCGAGTTCCAGGCCCAGGCCGTCGGCCACCTCCAGTGCGCGCGTGATGTCGGGCTCGTTCATGAACCCGTAGCGCACGCTCATGCGCCAGCAGCCGTGCCCGAGCTTGAGCAGCGTGACGCGCTTCTCGAACGGCACCCAAGGTTCGTCGGCGACCTCGGCGGTGAGGAATACCACGCGCTCGTGCAGCACCTTGTTGTGGTTCAGGTTGTGCAGCAGCGCGTGCGGCGTCGCCTCCGGCGTGGCGGTCAGGAACACGGCCGTGCCCGGCACGCGATGCGGCGGGTCGCGGAACAGCGAATCGAGGAAGCCCTTGAGCGGCACCGACGAGGCGCGCAGGCGCTTGAACAGGATGCTGCGGCCCTGGCGCCAGGTCGTCATCATCAGGAACACGCTGGCGGCGATGACCAGGGGGAACCAGCCGCCGTCGGCCACCTTGAGCAGGCAGGAGGAAAAGAAGGCAACGTCCACCAGCGCGAAGAACCCGGTCGCCGCGATGCAGGCCCACAAGGGGTAGCCCCAGCCGTAGCGGATCAGGAAGAAGGTGATGATCGTCGTTACCAGCATGGTGCCCGTCACCGCGACCCCGTACGCGGAAGCGAGCGCGGACGATGAGCCAAAACCGATGATCGCGCCCATCACGGCGGCGAGCAGCAGCCAGTTGATGCCCGGAATGTAAATCTGGCCCTGCTCGCGCGCCGAGGTCTGGACCACCGTCATGCGCGGCAGGAAGCCGAGCTGGATCGCCTGCTTGGTCATCGAGTAGGTGCCGGAAATCGTCGCCTGCGAGGCGATTACTGTAGCCGCCGTCGCCAGCCCCACCATCGGATACAGCGACCAGCCGGGCAGCAGCAGGTAGAACGGGTTCGCCACCGCCTCGGGCCGAAGGATCAGCAGCGCGCCCTGGCCGAAGTAATTGAGCACCAGCGCCGGCGCCACCAGCCCGAACCAGGCGATGCGCACCGGCCCCTTGCCGAAATGGCCCATGTCGGCGTACAACGCCTCGGCGCCGGTGACCGCCAGCACCACCGAGCCGAGCACCACGAAGGACTGGGTGACGTGCTCGGTGAGGAAGTCGATCGCATAGGTGGGATCGAGCGCGACCAGCACGCCGGGGTACTGGGCGATGCCGTACAGGCCGGCGGCGCCGATCGCGAGAAACCAGACCAGCGTGATCGGTCCGAACAGCCGGCCGACGACAGCGGTGCCGCGCGCCTGGAACACGAACAGCGCGACGATCACGACCACCGCGATCGGTACCACGTAGGGCCTGAACGCCAAGGTGCCGACCTCCAGGCCCTCGACCGCCGAGAGCACCGAGATTGCCGGCGTCAGCACCGCGTCGCCGTAGAAGAGGGACGCACCGAACACGCCGATCATCAGCATCGGCGCACGCCAGCGCGGATGGTCCTTGATGGCGGAAGAAGCGAGCGCGAGCAGCGCCATGATGCCGCCCTCGCCGCGATTGTCGGCGCGCATGATCAGCAGCACGTACTTCACCGACACCACGATCATCAGCGACCAGAAGATCGTCGACAGTCCGCCGAGAATGTTCTCGTCGTCGAGCGGGATGCCGTGGCTGGCCGCGAAGGTCTCCTTGAACGCGTACAGCGGGCTGGTGCCGATGTCGCCGAACACGACGCCGAGCGCGAGCAGCGTCAGGGCTGCCTTGGTGGATTGCGACGCGGACGCGCCGCTGGTAGCCATATGTTGTGGTTGTCCTAGGGCAGCCGGCGGCGAACCCTACGCCCGCGCTGCACAAAATGCAAATCAGAGAAGGTTAAAGGATTGATATCATTGGGCCCGGAGGCACCATGAACCAGCCCGACAAGGCGCATTTCCTCGAGCGCGTCAGCCGCGAAATGGACGAGGACCTGGGCGTCCTGGACCTCTCGCCGCGCGACGCGCTCGCCGCCTGCTGCCGGATCCTCGCGCATGAAGGCCACGAGTCCGGGCTTGCGGGGCAAGTCACCGCCGCCGGAGAGAAGCCCGGCAGCTGGTGGACGCTGAAATTCGGCCTCGGCTTCGAGGAAGCCAGCGGCGAGCGCATGGTGCTGGTGGATGAAGATCTGAAACCGCTGTCGGGCGGCCGAGCCAATCCGGGCGTGCGATTCCATGTGTGGATCTACCGCAACCGACCCGACGTGAAGGCGATCGTGCATACGCACGCGCCCTACGCCTCGGCACTCGCCGCCACCGGCAAGCCGCTGAAGACCATCCACATGGATAGCGCCATGCTGCACGGCACTGCGCATCTGCCCGAATGGCCCGGCGTGCCGGTCGCGGACGACGAGGGCCGCATCATCTCCGCCGCCCTCGGCCAAGCGAAAACCATCCTGCTGTCGAACCACGGCCTGCTCGCCGCGGGTTCGAGCATCGAGGAAGCGACCTACCTCGCCGTCTTCTTCGAGCGCGCCGCGCGCATGCAGATCCGCGCCATGGCGGCGGGCGGCTACAAGGAAGTCACACCCGAACTCGCCGAAGAAGCGCGCGCCTTCCTGCTGCAGCCCTCCATCGTGCGCGGCACCTTCGCCTACTGGGCGCGACGGACGCAACTGCCGAACCGGTCAATTGTCAGCTAGGCGCTTAGATTCCAGGAGTCCCAATCGTGGCTCGCATCGTCCTCGTCCGCCGATCCGTAGTGAAGGCAGTCACGTACCGGCTCGTCATCATGTGCCTCGACTTCACGACCATCTATCTGTTTACCGGCGCGGCTCGGATCGCACTTGGCTTCATGATCGCGAGCAACTTGTACACCACGGTCGCGTATCTGGGGCATGAGCGGCTTTGGTCCCGCATCAAGTGGGGCATCGCCGAAGCAGCCTGAGCGCGCAAAGCATTAGTCTTTCGTACCAGGCAACTCGACCAGTACTGCGGGATCTTGCTCGCCTTTTCCCTCGTCCTTCAGCAACCGATAGAGGGACGCGGCAGTTTGCGCCATGGTCAGCGAAACGCCGAATTCCTTGGCCACGGCGGCGGCGTTTTCGAGGTCCTTGAGCATGATGGCGTTGGTGCCGAGCGGCGGCTCGAAATTCCGTGCCGCCATGCGCGCGCCGAAGATCTGCAACGGCAGCGAGTCGGCGAACCCGCCCTTCAGCGCCTCGGGCAGGCTCTTCGCGTCTACGCCCGCGGCTTCCGCGAGGCGCACCGCTTCGGCGATCACAGGGAACAGGCTGCCGACGATGATCTGGTTGCAGAGCTTGGTGACCTGGCCCGCGCCCGAGTCGCCCATGCGCGTGAAGCGCTGGGCGAGGTGCATCACCACCGGCCGCGCGCGCTCGATGTCCTCCGCCTTGCCGCCCGCCATGATCGCCAGCGTGCCCTTCCCCGCGCCCGGCACGCCGCCGGAGACCGGCGCGTCGATGATGGAAATGTTGAATTGATCCAGTTTTCTCGAGAATTCCCGGGCTGAGGCCGGGGCTATGCTCGAAAAATCGACCACCAGAAGATCTTTCTTCCCGGAAGAGGAAATTCCCTGCGGCGAAAACAGCACCTCTTCCGCCGCTTTCTGGTCGGTCACGCACATCATGACAATTTCCGACGCGCGCGCCACGTCCGCCGGCGTCGCGGCCGCCTTCGCGCCCTTCTCCAGCACCGGCGCGAGCTTGCCGGGGCTGCGGTTCCAGACCGTGACGTCGTGGCCCGCGGCGAGCAGCCGCAGCACCATGGGCTTGCCCATCAGGCCGACGCCGATGTAGCCGAGCTTCATTTCTTCGGACCGCTGTGCGTGACGGCGCCGCGGAAGGCGGAGCCGACTTGCGCGGCGTACTTTTCGAGGACGCCGGACAATCGACGTTCGGGAATTTTGATCTTCCTCGCTTTCAAATCTTTGGAACTCAAAACCAGATTCAATTCTCCCTTCACCGCATCGATCACGATCCCGTCCCCATCCTTCACCAGCGCGAGCGGCCCGCCGACGCCGGCTTCGGGGGAGACGTAGCCGACCATCATCCCGCGCGTGGCGCCGGAGAAGCGCCCATCGGTGACCAGCGCCACTTTCTCGCCCACGCCTTGCCCGTAGAGCAGCGCGGTGATGCCGAGCATCTCGCGCATGCCGGGGCCGCCTTTGGGACCTTCGTAGCGGATCACCAGCACGTCGCCGGCCTTGTAGGCGCGCCGGCGCACCACGTCGACGCAGGCTTCCTCGCTGTCGAACACGCGCGCGCGGCCCTCGAAGCGCAGCGACTTCAGGCCCGCGACCTTGAGCAGCGCGCCATCAGGAGCGAGATTGCCTTTGAGCACGACAATCCCGCCCGTCGGAGAGATTGGATTGCGAGGAATGACCTTCCCGTCCGCGCCGGGGTGCGATTTCAATTCACTTTCCAGTGAAGTGCCAAAAATGGTCAGGCAATCGCCGTGCAAGGCGCCGCGCTCCAGCAGTTCCTTCAGCACCGCGTAGACGCCGCCGATCTCGTGCAGGTCCTTGGCGAGAAACTTCCCGCCCGGCTTCATGTCCGCGATGTACGGCGTGCGCTTCGACACGCGCGCGAGGTCGTCGAGCGAAAACCTGATGCCCGCCTCGTGCGCGATCGCCGGAATGTGCAGGCCCGCATTGGTCGAACCGCCGGTCGCAGCCACCGCCGCGCAGGCGTTCTCCAGGCTCTTGCGGGTGACGAGCTGGCGCGGCAGCGGACCGCCCTTCTCAAGCAACTCCATCGCCACGCGGCCGGCTTCGCGCGCCTGCGCGCCGCGCGCCGCGTCAACCGCCGGCATGGTGGCCGAGCCCGGCAGCGCCAGGCCGAGCGTCTCGGAGACCATCGCCATGGTATTGGCGCTGAACTGGCCCGGGCAGGAGCCAAGTCCGGGCAGGCAGACGTGCTCGAGCACGTCCAGCTCCTTTTTCGTCACCGTGCCGGCATAGACGCCGCCCACGGCTTCGTAGGTATCGAGCACGGTGACGTCCTTGCCGCGCAGGCGCCCGGGCAGTGCGGCGCCGCCATACATGAACACCGAGGGAATGTTCAGCCGCACCATCGCCATCATCATCCCGGGCAGCGTCTTGTCGCAGCCCGCGAAAGCGACCAGGGCGTCGTAGGCATGGCCGCGCACCACCGCCTCGACGCCGTCGGCGATAATTTCCCGCGACACCAGCGAGAAGCGCATGCCGGCGTGGTTCATCGACATGGAATCGGCGACCGAGATGGACGCGAAATCGAAGGGTACGCCGCCCGCGTCGCGCACGCCCGCGCAGGCGTCTTTCGCCAGCGCGCCGAGCAGCGCATTGCAGGGCGTGACGCGCCCGTCGGTGGAGGCGACCGCCACGAAGGGCCGCTTGATGTCCTCGTCCGAAAGGCCGAGCCCGCGCAGGAACGCGCGGTGCGGCGCGCGATCCAGGCCTTCCACCGTGACGCGGGAAGGAAGGATCGGGATGAATTTCGATTTTCTGGTGTTCATTTAAGTCCGGCTATTCTAAGCTGCACTCCGGGAGGAACCGATGACCCGCATGGCGTTTGCCCTGCTGTACCTGATCGCTGCGTTGCCCGCGTTCGCGCAGTCCTATCCGTCGCACCCGGTGAAGATCATCGTGCCCTTCGGCGTCGGCGGGCCGGCCGACATCTACGCGCGCTTCCTGGGAGCGAAACTGGGCGAAACCATGGGCCAGCCGTTCGTGGTGGAGAACCGGCCCGGCGCCGGCGCCGTCCTCGGCAGCGATGCAGTCGCCAAGTCGGCGCCCGACGGCTATACGCTGCTGATGATGTCGAACACGCACACGGTCAATGAGACGCTGATTCCCAGGAAACCCTACGAGCTGATGCGCGATCTCGCGCCGATCAACGGCGTGAACTACTCGGACCTGCTGCTGGTGATCCACCCGTCGGTGCCGGCGAACAACCTCAAGGAGTTCATCGCGCTCGCCAAGGCGAGCCCGGGTAAATTGAACTACGCCTCGTCGGGCCCCGGCACGCCCTACAACATGGCCGGCGAATTGTTCAAGTTCATGGCCGGTGTCGACGTCGTGCACGTGCCGTACAAGGGCAGCGACGGCGCGCGCGCAGGCATCCTCGGCGGCCAGGTGCAGATGATGATCGACGCCATCACCACGATGACATCCAACGTGCGCTCGGGAAAACTGAAAGCGCTCGGCACGACCGGCAGGACGCGTTCCTCGGTGCTGCCCGACGTACCGACGATCGCCGAGGCCGGCGTGCCTGGCTACGAGACCGGGATCTGGCTCGGCCTGATGGCGCCCATGGGCACGCCGCGGCCGGTGCTCGAGCGCCTGAACGCGGAGATCGGCAGAGTCCTCAACTCTCCCGAGGTCAAGGAAATCTGGAGCAAGCAGGGGGCTGTGCCAATGAACATGACCATCGAGCAGTTCGACAAATTCCTGCGTGACGACATTGCGAAGTGGGCCGGCGTCGTGAAGGCCACCGGAATGAAAATCGAATGAGGTTGAAAGGCAAGACCGCCATCGTTGTCGGCGCCGGCCAGAGCCCGGGCAGCGGCATGGGCAACGGCCGCGCGACCTGCCTGCGCTTCGCGCAAGAGGGCGCGAAGATCATGGCGGTGGACCGCGAGCTCGCGCTGGCCGAGGAAACGGCGCTGCTGGTGCGCGAGGCGGGCGGCGATTGCTTCGCTTTCGAGGCCGACGTGACGAGGGAAGCGGCGATGGCGGCGATGATCGCCGAAGCGAAGCAGCGCTGGGGCCGCATCGACATCCTGCACTACAACGTCGGCGTCAGCCTGGGCGGCGGCGACGCGCCCCTGCTCGAAATCACCGAACCCGCCTTCGACAACGTCGTCGCCATCAACCTGCGCGGCGCGGTGATGGCCTGCAAGCACGCGGTGCCGGTGATGCGCGCGCAGAAATCGGGCGTGATCCTGATGATCTCCTCCCTCGCGGCGCTGGAGAACTATCCCTACGTCGCCTACAAGGCCACCAAGTCGGCGATGATCGCCTTCACCAAGCAGCTCGCCATCGAGAACGCCGGCTACGGCATCCGCGCCAACGTCATCCTGCCCGGCCTGATGGACACGCCGATGGCGGTGGACACGCGCGCGCGCAAGGCGGGCAAGAGCCGCGCCGAGGTGGCGGCGATGCGCGACGCGCGCGTGCCGCTGCGCCGCAAGATGGGCACCGCCTGGGACGTTGCCAATGCGGCGCTGTTCCTCGCCTCCGATGAAGCCAACTTCATCACCGGCGTCGACTTGCTGGTGGACGGCGGCGGCGCGCTGGGCGGCGGCCACTGATGCCGCAGCGGCTGCTGCGCCTGCTGCTGCTCGTGGTCGTGCCGCTGGTCCTGGCCCTGGCCGCGCTGCACTGGTATGCGAAGGGCGCGCGCTATGCCGAAACCGACAACGCCTACGTGAAGGCGCAAGTCATCCCGATCAGCGCCGAAGTTTCCGGCCGCGTCGCCGAGGTGCCGGTGCGCGACCAGCAGCGCGTCGAACGCGGTGCGCTGCTGTTCCGCCTCGACCCGGTGCCCTTTCAGCTCGCGCGCGCGCGCGCCGAAGCGCAACTCTCGGTGGTGCGCGCCGAAATCGAGACGCTGCGCGCCGAATACCGCAGCGCGCGCGTCGATGCCGACGAGCAGTCCGAGCGCATCCCGTTCCTCGAGCGCCAGCTCGAGCGCCAGCGCCGCATGAAGGAAAAGGGCATGAGCCGCGAGGATCTGTACGACGAGGCGCAGAATACGCTGGAGACCGGGAAAACGCGCCTGGCGGCGCTGCGCGAGCGCGCCAACCGGGCGCTCGCCGCCCTAAACGGCAAGCCCGATGCGCCGGCCGAGGCGCATCCGCGCTTCCTGGAGGCGCTGGCGATGCTTGACGCGGCGAAGCTCGACCTGGAGCGCACCAGCGTGTCTGCGCCCGCCGCCGGCGTGGTCAGCAACATGAAGCTGCGGCCCGGTGAGTTCGTCGAGCGCGGCGCGGCCAAGTTCAGCCTGGTCGAGGAAGGCATGCTCTGGGTCGAGGCCAACTACAAGGAGACGCAGCTCACCGACATGCGCGAAGGGCAGGCGGCCAGCCTGAGCGCCGACGCCTACCCGGGTATCGCCTGGCGGGCGCGCGTGACCACCATCGGCGCGGCTACCGGCGCGGAATTCGCCGTGCTGCCGCCGCAGAACGCCACCGGCAACTGGGTGAAGGTAGTGCAGCGCATTCCGGTGCGCGTCGCCATCGACGACGTCGCCGGGAAACCGCCGCTGCGCGCCGGCATGACCGTAACGGTGAGCGTCGACACCGGCCGCGACCGCGGCGCCTTCGACCTGCTGCGCGGATTCTTCGGCCCGGCACAAGCGCAATCCCCGCAATGAGCGCGATTGCAGTTCCCGCCAAGCACCCCGCACTGTGCTCGGCGGCGGTGATTCTCGCCACGGTGCTTTACTCGATCGACTGGACCATCGCCTCGGTGGCGCTGCCGCACATGCGCGGCGCTTTCTCCGCCACGCAGGACCAGATTTCCTGGGTCATCACCTCCTACATCGTCGCCTCGGCGATCATGATCCCGACCGCCGGCTTCATGAGCGCGAAGTTCGGCCGCAAGCGCGTCTTCGTCGCCGCAGTGGGCGGGTTCACGCTCGCCTCGATGTTCTGCGGCCTCGCCGACTCGCTGGAGATGGAGGTGATCGCGCGCATCGTGCAGGGCATGAGCGGCGCCTTCCTGATCCCGCTATCCCAGGCGATCGTGCTGGATACCTACCCGCCCGAGGATCACACGCGCATGATGGGCTGGTGGGGCGTGGGCTCGGTGTTCGGCCCGGTGATCGGGCCCGCGCTCGGCGGCTACCTGACCGAATACGCCGACTGGCGCTGGATCTTCTTCATCAACCTGCCGTTCGGCGTGCTTGCGCTGGCAGGCGTTCTCGCCTTCCTGCCGGAAACGAAGGCGGACAGGGCGCGCAAGCTCGACTGGTTCGGCTTCCTGGTGCTGGCGCTCGGCATCGGCACGCTGCAGCTGATGCTCGACCGCGGCCAGCGCTTCGACTGGTTCGAATCTCCCGAAATCATCCTCGAAGGCGCGCTCGCCGCGCTCGGCCTGTACCTCTTCGCGGTGCACAGCCTGACCACGCGCGACCCGTTCCTGAACCCGCGCCTGCTGCGGGTGCCCGGCTTCCTGCTCGGCCTTGCGTTCGTGTTCCTCTACGGCCTGCTGACGCTGCCGCCGATGGTGCTGATGCCCACCTTCATGCAGGATCTGCGCGGCATGCCGGTGGACACCATCGGCCTCCTGCAGGCGCCGCGCGGCTTCGGCCTGATCGTCTCCATGTTCGCCGGCGGCGCGCTCACGCACCTCCTCGGGCCGCGCCTGCTGGTCGGCTTCGGCTTCGGCTGCCTGGCGGCGGCGGGCGCCGAGATGGCCAGCTGGACCGTGGACGTCGGCGAATGGCCGATCGTGTGGACCGGCTTCGTGCAGGGCGTCGGCGCGGGCATCATCTGGGTGCCGCTGCAGTCGATCTTCTTCGCCTCGCTTGCGCCTGCGCAGCGTACGGAGGCGGCCTCGGTACTGAACCTGGTGCGCAGCCTCGCGTCCGCCATCGGCGTTTCGATCGCGCTCACCTTGCTGACGCGCAATTCGACCATCGCGCGCTCGCAGATGGTCGAGCACTTGCGGCCGGACAGCGCAGCCTTCCGGCACGCCGACCTGGTGCGCGGCTGGGACCTGGCGACGCTGGACGGGCTGGCACAGGCGCAGCGCCAGGTCGAGCTGCAGGCGGCGATGATCGGCTACAGCAACGACTTCCTGATGCTCGCTTGCGGCGCGCTGCTCGCGCTGCCCCTGCTCCTGCTGATTCCGAAGCCGGGGCAATCGGCCGCTCCCGTGCCGCTGCACGCGGAGTAAAACCGGTCCGGCCGGTCAGGCGGCGGCAGCCTTCGGGTTGGGCCCATATTGGTTCTCGCCCGGATTGCTGTCCTGGACGTAGAAGATGATCAGCACGATGA
>DATJYN010000035.1:0-38217 GCA_035499575.1 Burkholderiales bacterium
CACGTGCACGCGTCGTTCAACAACACCATCGTCACGATTACCGACCGGCAGGGCAACACGCTGTCCTGGGCGACCTCGGGCAACGCCGGCTTCAAGGGCTCGCGCAAGTCGACGCCGTTCGCGGCGCAGATGGCCGCCGAGCGCGCCGGCCGCGCCGCGCAGGAGTGCGGCGTGAAGAACATCGAAGTGCGCATCAAGGGCCCCGGCCCCGGCCGCGAGTCCGCGGTGCGTGCGCTGAACTCGATCGGCCTGAAGATCGGCTCGATCGCCGACGTCACCCCCGTGCCGCATAACGGCTGCCGTGCGCCGAAGCGGCGCAGGGTATAGCAGGTAAGAGTCCAGGAGAAAGCATGGCCAGAAATCTCGACGCAAAATGCAGGCAATGCCGCCGGGAGGGCGAGAAGCTCTTCCTCAAGGGTGAGAAGTGCTTCACCGACAAGTGCGCCATCGAGCGCCGCGGCTACGCACCGGGCCAGCACGGCCAGAAGAGCGGCGCGCGCCTTTCAGACTACGGCAAGCAGCTGCGCGAAAAGCAGAAGACGCGCCGTATCTACGGCGTGCTCGAGCGCCAGTTCCGCAAGACCTACGCCGAGGCCTCGCGTTCCAAGGGCGTGACCGGCGAGCGGCTGCTGCAGCTGCTTGAGGCGCGCCTCGACAACGTGGCCTACCGCATGGGTTTCGGCGCCTCGCGCAGCGAAGCGCGCCAGGTGGTGCGCCACAACGGCATTCTGGTGAACGGCAAGCGCGTCAACATACCGTCCTACGAGGTCAGCCCCGGCGACGTGGTCGAGGTGGCTGAGAAGGCGAAGGCGCAGCTGCGCATCAAGGCGTCGTCGGAGGCAGCCGAGTCGCGCAACATTCCAGAGTGGCTCGAGGTCGACACCAAGGCGCTGAAAGGCAAGTTCAAAGCCCTGCCTGCACGCGCCGAACTGTCCACGACCGTGAACGAGAGCTTGATCATCGAACTGTACTCGAAGTAACCAGCAAGGTAGCCCACATGCCCCAGACAGGATTCTTGAAGCCGCGCATCGTCGATGTGCAAAACCTCTCCCCGTCGCACGCCAAGGTGACGATGGAGCCCTTCGAGCGCGGCTACGGCCACACGCTGGGCAATGCGCTGCGGCGCGTGCTGCTGTCCTCGATGCCGGGCTACGCGCCCACCGAGGTGCAGATTGCCGGCGTGGTGCACGAGTACTCGACGCTCGACGGCGTGCGCGAGGACATTGTCGACATCCTGCTGAACCTGAAGGGCGTGGTGTTCCGTCTGCACAACCGCAGCGAAGCGATCCTCACCCTGAAGAAGAAGGGCGAAGGCCCGGTCACCGCGGGCGACATCGAACCCTCGCACGATGTCGAAGTCGTGAACCCCGGCCATGTCATCGCCAACCTATCCGCCGGCGGCAAGATCGAATTGCAGCTCAAGGTGGAAGGCGGCCGCGGCTACGTGCCGGGCAACATCCGCTACCTGCCGGAAGAGACCAAGGGTATCGGCCGCATCGTGCTGGATGCCTCGTTCAGCCCGGTACGGCGCGTTTCCTACGCGGTGGATTCGGCCCGCGTCGAACAACGCACCGACCTGGACAAGCTGGTGCTCGACATCGAAACCAACGGCGCGATCGAGCCGGAGGAAGCGGTGCGCTACGCGGCCCGCATCCTCGTCGACCAACTCTCGGTATTCGCGCAGCTGGAAGGCACCGCGCTGCCCACCGAAGAGAAGAAGGCGGTCGCAGTCGACCCGATCCTGCTGCGCCCGGTGGACGACCTGGAACTGACGGTACGCTCGGCCAACTGCCTGAAGGCCGAAAACATCTACTACATCGGCGACCTGATCCAGCGCACCGAGACCGAGCTGCTGAAGACCCCGAACCTGGGCCGCAAGTCGCTCAACGAAATCAAGGAAGTGCTGGCCTCGCGCGGGCTCACGCTCGGCATGAAGCTGGAAAACTGGCCCCCGGCCGGCCTGGAACACCACAGGGCATAGGAACGGAAAAAGCGCATGCGCCACGGAAACGGACTCAGGAAACTCAACCGCACGTCGACGCACCGCCTCGCCATGTTCCGCAACATGGCAGTCGCGCTGCTGACGCACGAAGAGATCAAGACCACGCTGCCGAAGGCGAAGGAGTTGCGCCGCGTGGTCGAGCCCATGATCACGCTCGGCAAGAGCGCGACGCTCGCCAACCGGCGCCTCGCCTACAGCCGGCTGCGCGACCACGGCACGGTCACGAAACTGTTCGGCGAACTGGGTCCGCGCTATGCCAAGCGCAATGGCGGCTACCTGCGCATCCTGAAGAGCGGCTTCCGCAAGGGCGACAACGCGCCGATGGCGCTGGTCACCCTGATGGACCGCGTTGAGCAGGCCGCGGCAGTGCAGGGCGAAGAGAAGAAGAACGAGAAAAAAGAAGCGGCGAAAGCCGCCTGATCGCCCGCTAGGCGGTCAGCGTCACGTTCACGTGACCAGGATTGCCCGATAGTCGTTGACGTTGGTGCGCGTGGGACCCGTGACCACCAGGTCGCCGAGTGCGGAAAAAATCCCGTAACTGTCGTTGGCCGCGAGGTATTTCCTCGCGTCCAGTCCCTGCGCGCGGGCGCGCGCCAGCGAATCCGGCGTGAGCAGGGCACCGGCATTGTTCTCCGAACCATCGACGCCATCGGTGTCCGCGGCGATCGCATGCACATCGGCGACACCGTCCAGCTCGATGCCGAGCCCCAGCAGGAATTCGGCGCAGCGCCCGCCGCGCCCGTTGGTGCGGCGGACCGTGACGGTGCATTCTCCGCCGGAAAGCAGCGCCACGGGCGGCTTGAAGGGCGAGCCGTGGGTGCGGATTTCGCGCGTGATCGCCGCCATCACCTTGGCGACCTCCTTGGCCTCGCCGGTGATCGAATCCCCCAGGATCACCGGCTCGATGCCGTTGTCGCGGAACATCTTCGCCGCGGCTTCCAGAGAACCGCGTGCGGTCGCGATCACGCGGTTCTCGACGTGCGCGAACACCGGCGAGCCCGGTTTCGGCGTTTCCTCGCGTTCGCCGCGCAGCCCCGAAATCAGGTGCTTCAGCACCGCCTGCGGCGGCTTCACGTCGAAGCGGTTCAGCACGTCCACGGCGTCCTGGTAGGTGGTCGGGTCGGGCGCGCAGGGGCCGGAGGCGACGTGCGTCGGGTCGTCGCCGGTGACGTCCGAAATGATCAGCGTCACCACCGGCGCCTTGCAGGCGGCCGCCAGCCGCCCGCCCTGGATCTGCGACAGGTGCTTGCGCACCGTGTTGATCTCCTGGATGGTGGCGCCGCTCTTCAGCAGGTCGCGCGTCACCGAGCGCAGGTCGGCGATCGACACGCCCTCGACCGGCAGCGACAGCAGCGCCGAACCGCCGCCGGAAAACAGCGCGAGCAGCAGGTCCACCGACTTGATGGCGCGCGCAGCGCCGAGCATTTCGCGGGCGGCCTGCTCGCCGGCCTCGTCGGGCACGGGGTGGCCGGCCTCGACCCAGCGGATGCGTTCGAGCGACTGCGCGTGGCCGTAGCGCGTCAGTGCGATGCCGAACAGCTTCTTGTCCGCCGGCCAATGGCGCTCGACCGCGAGCGCCATCGAGGTCGCCGCCTTGCCGGCTGCGAGAAGCAGGGTGCGGCCGTCCGGGGGCTTCGGCAGGTGCGCGGGCACGACCTCCAACGGATCTGCCGCGGCGATCGCGGCGCGAAAACTCGCTTCAAGGAGTTCGCGGGGCGTCAGCCGAAGCGCTCCCCGGGGTGGCCCGCCCGGGCCTCGCCGCCCATGCGGTAGAGCACCGGGTAGGTCTCGCGGAATACGCGCATGATCTCCGCTACCGGCACGTCGGCATGGCTGCCGCGATCGCGCAGATACTCCATGTGGCGGCGCTCGTCCTCGTCGTAAGGGTGGAAGATCGAGTCCTCGCGGCCGTCGAACTCGAGCGGCTTCACCTTGAAGCGCCGGCACAGCTCGACGTTGAAGGCGGGCGTCGCCTTGACCCACTTGCCCTCGAGCAGCAACTCGGCGTAGCCGTGGTAGACGAACAGGTCCGAGCCCATGCGTTCGCGCAGCGCCGGCGTGGTCAGGTGGTTCTTGACATCGGCGAAGCCGACGCGCGCCGGGATGCCGTCGGCGCGCGCGCAGGCCGCCAGCAGCGCCGCTTTGCCGATGCAGAAGCCTTCGCCGGCGGTGACGCACTGCGAGGCCTGGAAGGTTTCCTCCTTCGAGAAATCGAGGAACGGGTTGTAGCGAATGCGGTCGCGCGTCGCGTAGTACAGGGAAACGGCGCGTTCGAGCTGGCTTTTGCCGGCGACATGACTTCGGGCGAAAGCAACGACGTCGGCGTGGCCGCTGTCGATATAGCGGCCCGGGGTGAGGTATTCGTTCATCGGTCGAGCTGCATCAGGCGGCGCGCGCCTGCGAACAACGCGCTGGAGGGATCCGCAAGAGCGTCCAGTACCGAAAAATGGTTGCGGCCGGGCATCGGAATGTCGCCGGCAAACACGCTGCGCCAGCGCTCGGCGAGCAGCGCGTTCTGGCGCTTGAACTCCGAGCTTTCGTCACCGCCGACGCAGGTCATCAACGGCGCGCGCGTCGCCGGCGGCAGGAAAGCGGGCGAGGCCTTGAGCGCCGCCGCTTCGTCCAGGCGCAGGTCGGGATTGAGCCAGTCCACCTGCACCATCGGCCGCAGGTCGTAGATGCCGCTGATCGCCAGGCCGCCCTTGAACAGGTCTTTCGGCAGGCCCGGGTCCAGCGCCGGCCAGATCGCCGCCATCATCATCGCCGTCAGGTGCCCGCCCGCCGAGTGGCCGGAGACGAACAGCCGGTCTTCGTCCATGCCGTAGTCCTCGGCGTGCCGCCACAGCCAGCGGCCAGCGCGCAGCATCTGGCGCACGATCTCCTCGACCGTCACCGCCGGGCAAAGGTCGTAATTCACCACCGCCAGTGAAACGCCGGCACTCACCCAAGGGGGCGCGAGGAAGGAATACTCCTGCTTGTCGCGCGCGCGCCAGTAGCCGCCGTGGATGAACATCATGCAGCTGCCGTCGCCCTTGCGCGCCGGGAAGATGTCCATGGTTTCGCCCGGCGCATCGCCGTAGCGCTGGTCCAGGCGGCAGGCCATGGTCGCGCGCGCGCGCGCCGAACCCTGCTGCCACCGCTCGGCCCATTTTTCGTTGTCGGGAACCAGCGCGCGGTTGTTGTACTCGCGCGAATAGAAAGCGGAATCCGCCACGCCGCCTGCGGCGTCCTTCACCCGCGGTGCTCCCGCCACAGGCCGAGCGCCTGCTGCGCCGGACGGTCGGAGTAGGAGAAGAGTACGCACTCTTCCGCTGCTTGAATTCTCATCGGATGCCAGGAGGGGGCGACGAACGTGTCCCTCGGCTCGAAATCGAAGGATTCGCCGCCGATGTTTACCTTGCCTTTGCCCTCGACCACCGAGTAGACGGTGCCGTCGGTCGAGCGGTATGCGCTGCCGCGGAATCCCTTCGGCAGCAACTGGATGAATGCGCCCATGGTCGGCATCGCCGGACCGCCGGACAGGGGGTTGATGAACTGCATCTTCCAGCCGTGGCAGGGATCCGGGCCGCCGTTCTTCGCCAACGCCGCGAGCGTCTCGCGGCTCTTCGCGTAGGGGTAGCTGAAGATGGGGGAGGTCTTGCCGAAGGGCGCCACCGGATCGAGCGGCGCGAGGTTGCTGCCGTAGCGCGCCGCCGAGGTGCCTTCGCGAGAGGTCACCGGCTGCACTTCCTCCTTGTAGTTCTCCGCGAATTGCGCCTCGAAGAGGGCGAGCATCGGGATGTCCAGGCCGTCCATCCAGACCACTGGCTCGTTGCCCGGATTGCCGTGGTCGTGCCAGGTCCAGGCCGGGGTGATGATGAAATCGCCCGGGTGCATGGTGGTGCGCTCGCCGTTGACCGCGGTATATGCGCCCGAGCCTTCCACGATGAAGCGCAGCGCCGATTGCGTGTGGCGGTGGCTGGGCGCGATTTCGCCCGGCAGGATCAGTTGCAGGCCGCAGTAGAGGCTGCGCGTGATGCAGGACTGGCCGCGCATGCCCGGGTTTTCCAGCACCAGCACGCGGCGCACCGCTTCCTTCGCGGTAATCGCACGGCCCGCTTCCTCGATATACGGCCGGATCGCCTTGTAATTCCAGTAGCCTGGCTTGCAAGGACTCTGCGGCTGCGGCGGCACCAGGGCGTGCAGCACCTCCCACAGCGGCGCGAGGTTGTCCCGGTCCATGCGCCGGTAGAAATCGCTGCGCGCAGCACCGGAATCCGGCTTGGGCACGCTCGCCATGTCTCGCTCCGTGGAGAAAAAATCATTATAAAGTGTCGCCTCATTCCATGGAGAGGGCGCCATGCAGGCTGGCTGGGACGACAGGCTCGCGATCATCGAAACGGTCAACAACTGGGCGCTGTGGCGCGACGCCGGCGACTGGGAGCGATTCCGAGGCGTCTGGCACGACGACGGCTGGATGACGGCGACCTGGTTCCAGGGTCCGGCGGAGAAATTCATCGAGGTCAGCAAGGCCGGCTTCGACAAGGGCGTCAGCATCCTGCATTTCCTCGGCGGCACCAGCGTGGACCTGAAAGGCAAGCGCGCCATCGCGCAGACCAAAATGACCATCAGCCAGCGCGCCAGCGTAGACGGCGTCATGGTCGACGTCGTCTGCACGGGCCGCTTTTATGATTTTTTCGAGGAAAGAAGAAATGAATGGGCCATCGTGCGCCGGCAACCGATTTACGAGAAGGACCGCATGGACCCTCTCGATCCGTCCGCGAAACTGTCCCTCGACCCGGAGCTCCTCGCGCGCTTTCCGGAGGGCTACCGCCACCTCGCCTACCTGCAGACGAAGATCGGCTTCACCATCAAGCTCGACCTGCCGCAGTTGAAAGGGCCGGTCGTGCAGGCGCTTTACGCGCACGGCCAAGCGTGGCTGGAGGGCGCGCCGTCGGCATTTCCGTCCTGACGGTCAGCGTGACTGCGGCAAGCGCCGCCGGCCCTCGAGGAAGGCGACCAGGCCGGGCAGGCTGGTCAGGATGAGCAGGATCCCGTAGACCAGCGACATCGTCAGCACTACTGTCCTATCGGCGCCGATCAACGAAAACAGGCCGACCAGCACGCCTTCGCGCACGCCCCATCCGGCGATGGAGATGGGGACGACGGTAAGCACGAGCGCCGGCGGCACGATGGCGAAATAAGTCATCAAACCGTAGTGCAAGCCCAGCGCCTGGCCCGCGGCATAGAACGCCAGCATGGCGAGAAAAGGCACCAGCAGGGATGCTGCAAGCAGCAGAAGGCGCTGCCGCGCCACCGCTTTCCGCAGACGGTCCGACAGGGTTCTCACGATCGCCAGCCGCGGCTGGCGGCCGAGCCATGGCCATCGCCCGATGCAATACAGGCCGGCAAAGCCAAGCAGGCCGGCCGCCGACAGGAAGAGGATCGGGCGGTAGACCTGGTCGGGCAGCAGGTTCGGATTGATCAGGTGAGCCAGCAGCGCCAGCAGCAGCAAGGCGCCGAGCCCGGTGATACGGTCGATGGCGACGCCGACCAGGACGTCCCGCTTGCGGTACCCGCGGCGCGCCACGTCGAGCACCCGGAGCGCGTCGCCGCCGATGCTGGTCGGCAGGCCCTGGTTGAAGAACGTGGCCTTGAAATAGCTGTTCCAGTAGAACGAAAACGTCTGGCCGAAATCCAGGTTGCGCATGATCAGCTGCCATCGGTAGGCCGCCACCGCAGTGCTGCCGAACTGCACCAGCAGGGCCAGCAGCAGCCATTCCGGCGCGGCGCGCAGTGCCGCCTGCGCGGCTTGCTGGAGATCGATCGAGCGCAGGATGACGGCCAGGATGGCCACCGACACTGCGAGGCGCGCGAGGAATTTGACAGTCTGCACCGCGCCTATTTTTCCCGCCCGGCATCGGCCGTGCCGGACGCAGTGGTGGCCTGGTAGCCGGTGACCAGGCGAACGTAATAGCGCCCGGCCGGCTTGCCGTTTTTCCGGACGTCGATTTCTTCGATTTTCCCCGCGGTTTTCACGCGCGACAGCACCCGGGCGCTGCCGAGGCTGGAAGCGTCCTTGCTGACGAGCAGCATGGCCTTGCCGTTCTGCCGGGGTGCGGGGAACCATAGCGCATACATGAGGCCGGAGCTGCCGAACAGGTTCTCGCTGGCCGTATTGAAAGCCGGCGCGCGGCCGGCCGCGCCGCCGGCGGCCTCAGGGCTCATGGTGCGGTAGTAGGCGAGTTCGCTGGCGATCCTGTTCCGGTCCATGCCGACCACGAGGATTTCCCGCCCGGTATCGCGCTCGGAGCGCTGCACTACGCCCTCGATATCGCGGGCGAATTCGCGCCAACCGACGAACTGCGCGTCGCGGGAATAAGGGACGCCGGGCAAGCCGGGTCCCAGCCATTGCAGAGTCGCGCCATAGAACAACAGGCAGATCGCGATGGTCGGCGGCCATGCGCGGCGGCACCAGGTCAACAGCCTCGGCGCGCCGGACTGCAGCCCCGGCGAAACCAGCAGGGCCAGGAACGGCACCAGGCCGAGCCAGGCCGGACCCGTCCAGTTCAGCTTGCTCACGCGGAACAAGCTCACGGCGGCAAATACGGCGACTGGGAACAACGTCAGCCATGCCAGCAGCAAATAGCTGCGGCCCGACGGGCCTGCTGCCAGCTGCTTGCGATACGCGACCAGTGCAATCACCGAGAGCACGCCCGTGGGCGTCAGCAATGCGATGACGTTGCCCAGGAAGCGCGGCAGGGAAAAGGAGAAATTGCCCGCCAGCCTGTCGTGGCTCTGGAACGAGAACGAAGCCCAGTCCTGCTGCCAGTTCCATACGATCGCCGGCGAGAAGAGCGCAAGGGTTATCAGCGCGCCGACATAAGGCTCCGGGCGCCTCAGCCACCTGCGCGACTCCCGATCGACCAGCACGAACAGGGTGATGGCAGCAGCGAGGAGCGAGATGGTGTATTTGGAGCTCATCCCCAATCCAAGGGCGACCCCGAGCCACAGCCAGGCGCGCGGGTCCTTTTCGGCGGCGATGCGATGCATGAAATAGATGGCCGCCGCCCAGCAGGCCGCGAGCGGCGCGTCCGGGCTCATGAAGAACCCGATAAAGAAGTACGCCGGCAACGCGGCAACGAGCACCAGCGCCCGGTAGGCGGCCGCCCGGCCGAAAATCTCGAAGGTCAGCCGGCAGACAAACCACGCGGTCACCAGCCAGCAAAGGAAAGCCCCGGTGCGCACCGCGAACTCGCTGTTGCCCAGCAGCCCGGTGAATGCCCGAATGATCCAAGCCACCATCAGCGGATGGTCCAGGTAGCCGATGTCGAGGTGTTGCGCGTAATTCCAGTAATAGGCTTCCTCGAACAGGAGCTCCGGCACGCCCAGATACAGGAGCCTCAGCAGGATGGAGACTGCGGCAACCCCCAGGCAGATTCGCTGCCAGCCTGCTTCGGCACCCGTGTCAGCCGGTTGGCCCGGCTTCATTTCTTCTCGGCCAGCGCGCGGCGCAGCTGCTGCAGCACCGAATCCGCCGTGATGACCTGCAGGCAGACGTTGTCGGTGCAGGGCGTCTTGCGGTGGTTGGTGGCGCTTACGCAGGGCGAGCAGGCAAGGCCGGCATAGATCGGCGTGCTGTTGCCGCCGAGCGAGCCGTACAGCCGCGGCGTTTCCGGTCCGTAGAGGATGAAGGCGCGCAGATCGGTGACCGAGGAGAAATGGCCGGGCCCGGAATCGTTGGTCAGCATCAACGCGGCGATCTGGTAGAGGGCCGGCAGGTCTTCCAGCTCGATGCAGCCGGCGAAATTGACGCAGCGGTCGGCGCCCACCTGCTTCTGCAGGAGGGCCGCCTCCGCGCGCTCCGGCGGCGCGCCGGTGATCAGGACCAGCAGGTTTTCGTCCTGTTCGAGCAGGCCGCGCATGACCGAGACGAAGCGCTCGGGCATCCAGCGCCGCTGCGGCAGCAGCTCGCTGGCATTCGGATTGACCAGCACGATCCGGTGGCGCGTTTCGTCGTACGCCGGATATTCCTTGCGGATGGAGCCGCGCATGCGGTTGATGGCGTCCGCGTCGATCGGGGCCTGCGCCAGGCGGATCTCGCTGTCGTCTATCAGGGTCTTGGAGTAGGGCAGCTCCCGCTTCGCGGCGAGCGCGGCGTTGACCAGGGAGATGAAATTCTTCGCGATGTGCAGGTGCGGGTTGTAGGCCACGCGGTGCGTCAGCATGTGGCCTCGGTATAGCCCCTCGTCGTTGAAGCCGTAGAAGCCTATTCTCCGCGCGGCGCCCGACAGGCCGGTCAGCAGGGCGCTGTATCGCGAGAAGAGTTCCAGGTCGATGACCGTATCGATGCCGCGCCGGCGCGCCCAGAACAGGTAGCGCAGGCTGTCCAGCGCGAGATCCAGGAAGTTGTCCGCGCGGATCGTGAAGATGTTGCGCTCGGGCACAGTACCCAGCAGGCGCAGGCTGGCGGCATTCGACCTGAAGATCAGGAAATGCAGCTCGGCGTTCGCGACACGCTGCATCTTGCGCATGGCCGGGTCCACCAGAATCGCGCTGCCCATTTCCGACAGCTCGACGAACAGGACTTTTATCGGCGGACTGCTCTCTCGCTTCGCCAGCAGGCTCGCGCACCGCACCAGCAGCGTCGCCACGAAGCACAGCGGGATGCCGGCGTAGTAGTCCACCTTGCGCATCAGCGCGATTTTCATGGCCGCAGATTATCCGCTCAGCCTTTGACCGGCTTGAGCCAGGTGACCGGCTTGCCGAGCGCGCCGCCGAGCGCCTTGCCTTCGGGATCGGCGAGCGCCGCTTCGCGCGCCTTGCGGATAGCCTTGGCCTGTTCGGCGGCATCCGCGGTCGCCGGCTCCTCCACGAGGGCGTCCATGATCGCGAGGAAATTCGCCGTGCCGCGGCGATGGGTCTCGCCGTAGCCCTTCAGCAGGGTCGCGCAAGCGGCTATTTCCATTGCCAGCGGCACGCTGCGCGCTGCCGCTTCGCGCGCGCGCGCGAGCCAGCGCTCGATCAGCTTCTGCTCTTCCTGGTAGCGGTAGGAGTGCGGCCGCCAGGGCTTGAGCCAGGCGAGCGAGCGCACCGTCAGGTAGCCGATCACCCCAGAGGTCTTGACGTGCATGCCGACGTTGTATGCATCGAGCTTGCCGCTCCGCTCCGCCCAGGCAATGAGCCTCTTGCCGAGGAAATGCGGCAGCAGCGAGCCGACCTCCTCGACGCCGGGCTTGAGGAAGTCGATCACCACCACCGGCTCGCCGTCCTTCGCGCCAACTTCCTTGCGTACGCGCTCGAAGCGCGACGCGCGGGTCTTGAGATCCGCGACGCGGACGATGTCTTCGTAGCTCATCCAGAGCGCGAGCTGGCGCGCGACTTCAGCGGCGAGCTCGCGGTCGATTTTTTCAAAGGGTTCGATTCTTTGCCTGAAAAGATTCGCGTAGGCCGCGCCCTGGTAGTCGGTCAGCCTCTCCACGCCGAGCCGGACGATCTCGCCGAATTCGGAGGCGCGCTTCGGCGGCGCGGGCGGCTGCGGGGTCGTGCGGGATCCCGAGGCGATCTCGAAGCCGGCTGCGAATCCGCGCAAGCTCGCCTCGGCGCCGCGGCCGCCGCGCCGGATCGCCCGCTCGCAGGCTTCGCGTGGCAAGGGCAGGGCGCCGCTGCCTGCCATGGCGCCGAACAGCACTGCGTTGATCACTGTGCCGCTGTCCTGTGCAAGCTTGCGCATGTCGAACAGCAGCGCCTGCTTCGCCAGCTGCCGGCCGGCCTCGACCACGCGCGCGCTGTCGAAACGGCCGTCGGCCATCTGCATTTTTTCCACGGTGGCGTAGATGCGGTGCGTGGAGGCGACGAGCGTGGTGCGCTCCGGGCTGACGTAGCCGTTCTGCATCGCGCGGCCCGCCTCGACCAGTTCGGAGGCGACCATGACATCGACGTTGCCCGGGCTGGGCGTGAGCGAAAGCACTGGCGTGCGCCCCGCCAGCCGCTCCAGCTTGGCCGGATAGATCTCGAGGTAATAGGTGGTCGCCCCGGTGCGTTGCGCCACGCCCGGGATGGAGGTGCTCTGCGCGGGAAAGCCGCAATGTGCCGCAGCGTCTATCAGCCAGTCGGCCATGACGCCGCCGCCTTCGCCGCCGAGCGCGGCGATCAGGATGGTGATCGGGCGTTCCGGGAGATTCATCTGAGCAGGGCCCTTATTTTTTCGACGGCTTTATCCAGAATCCCCGGGTTCTGGACGACTTCCGCTCGATAGAACGAAGGGCAAAGAACCGCGGCGTGGGCATTCTCGCCGCACAGGCCGCAACCGACGCAGCCGTCGATCACGGTGGCCACCGGTTCGCGGCGCAGCGGATCCGGGTTGTCCTTGACGGTGAGCGTCGGGCAGCCTGAAAGCCGGATGCAGGAATGGTCGCCGGTGCAGGTGTCATCGTCGACGCCGTATTTCACGCGCACGTAGCGTTCCTTCTTCGCCAGCTTTTCCGCCACCTGAGGCCGCAGCCGGCGCTGGCGCTCCAGCTGGCATTCGCCCTCGGCGACGATGACCTTGAGGCCACCGGTCTTCGTGGTCATGGCCTCGCGGTAGGCCCGGCTCATCGCGGCGACGTCATAGTTGTCGACCGTGCGCAGCCACTTCACGCCGATCCCGCTAAGCGTGTCTTCGATGGAATGTTTTGAATTCTTGGGAGAAGAAAGCAGTTCCTGGGTGCCTGTCGCGGAGGCATAGCCGTTCTTCATGATCACCAGCACGCCGTCGCCCTTGTTCATCAGGTTGGAGGCGACGCCCGACAGCAGGCCGTTGTGCCAGAAGCCGCCGTCGCCCATCACCGCCACCGGGCGCTTGGCCGACATCGGCGTCACGCCCGCGGCGCTGGCAAGGCTCATGCCGTAGCCGAGCAGCGTGTTGCCCTGCGAGAAGGGTTCGAAGGAGGCGAAAGCGTGGCAGCCCACGTCCATCGAAACGTGCGGGCGGCCGATGTCCTGCGCCACCAGCTTCATCGCCGAAAACACCGGCCGCTCGGGGCAGCCGACGCAGAACGTCGGCGGGCGCTGGGGCAGCGCGCCGAGCAATTCGGCCGCCCTTCGCCTCGTTTCCGCATTGTTCTTATTCCAGGAATTTCCGGGAGAGGTATCCAGATGCGAAGCGTGTTCGCTTAGAAACTTCGCCAGCGCGCGCACCATTACTTCGGTGGTGTAGTCGCCCGCCATCTGCAGCAGGTCCTTGCCGTGCAGCTTCGTCTGCAGGTCGGCACGGCGCAGCAGCGTGGCGATCTCCTGCTCGATGAATTCGGGTTGGCCTTCCTCGATGACCAGGATCGCCTTCTTGCTCGCCGCGAAGGCGGAAATCTCCTCGGGCACCAGCGGATAGACGACGTTGAGCACGTAGACCGGGACGCTGCTGCCGCCGAAGTCGTCGGCCAGTCCCAGCAGGCGCAGCGCGCGCATCAGGCCGTTGTAGAGCCCACCCTGTACGACGATGCCGATGTGGTGCTCGCTGCCTTCGAACACCTCGTTTAACTTGTGTCCGGCAATGTACTTGCGCGCGGCGGGCAGACGCACGTCGTTCTTCAGCTTTTCCTGGCGAAAGATGGCCGGCGGATGCGCCAGGCGGTCGTAGATGAAATCCTTCGGCGGGCCTTCCAGAAGGTGGTGCGTCGAGACCGCGGGAGCGAGGTTTTTTCTCGCGTTGAAAGATCCGTGCAAGTGGCAGGCGCGGATCCTAAGCTCCATCATCACCGGCGTGTTCGAGGCTTCCGACAGCTCGAAGCCGCGCTCCACCAGGTCGACGATGGTGCCGAGGTTCGGCCGCGGGTCGAGCAGCCACATCATCGATTTCATGGCGAAAGAGTGGCTGCGCTCCTGCGCCACCACGCCGCCCTCGCCGTAATCCTCGCCCAGCACGATCAGGGTGCCGCCCATGACGCCGGCGCTGGCGAGGTAGGAAAGCGCATCGGCCGCCACGTTGGTGCCGACAATCGACTTCCAAGTCACCGCGCCGCGCGCCGGGTAGTTGATCGAGGCGCCGAGCATCGCCGCAGCGGAGGCTTCGCTGGTGCAGGCCTCGACGTGCACGCCCAACTCGTCCATGTAGTCGCGCGCCTGCACCATGACGTCGAGCAGGTGCGAGACCGGCGCGCCCTGGTAGCCGCCCACGTAGGAGACGCCCGACTGCAGCAGGGCCTTGGTCACGGCGAGGATGCCTTCGCCGTGGAAGACCTCGCCGTCGCCGAGGCGCAGAGACTCTATTTCCTTAGTGAATTGCCGTTCCACAGTCTGTCCCACCAGGTTGGGTTTTGAATGACTTCCGCCCTGTAAAACGAGGGGCAGAGCACGGCGGCATGCGCGTTCTCGCCGCACAGGCCGCAGCCCACGCAGCCATCGATCACGGTCGCCACCGGGTCGCGGCGCAGCGGGTCCGGATTGTCCTTGACCGTGAGCGTCGGGCAACCCGAGAGCCGGATGCAGGAATGGTCGCCGGTGCAGGTGTCCTCGTCCACGCCATACCTGACTCGCACGGTTCTCCTGCCTTCAGACAGGTTTTTCGAGATTAAGGGCCTTAGCTTCCTCTGGCGTTCAAGTTGGCATTCGCCCTCGGCGATGATCACCTTGAGGCCCCGGTAGTCCGTGCTCATGGCTTCCTGCAGCGTCTTCGCCACTTCGCCGACGCGGTAGTTGTCGACGGTCTTCATCCAGCCGACGCCCACGCCTTCCAGCGCGCGCTCGATGGCCATGTCGTCCGACTTGGAATCGCTGTGCTGCGGGCTGGAGGGCAGCTCCTGCGTGCCGGTAGCGGAACTGTAGCCGTTCTTCATGATGATCAGGATGCCGTCGTCCTTGTTGAACACGGCGTTGGCAATGCCCGAGGTGAGGCCGTTGTGCCAGAAACCGCCGTCGCCCATGATGGTGACAGTGCGCTTGCCGAACATCGAATTCACCGCGGAATTGGAGGCGAGGCCCAGGCCGTAACCAAGCACCGTATGGCCGATGTTGAACGGCGGCAGCGTGGCGAAGGTGTGGCAGCCGATGTCGGCGGAGATGTGGTACGCGCCGGTGCGCTTTTCCGCGACTTTCATCGCGGCGAACACGGGCCGTTCCGGGCAGCCGACGCAAAATCCCGGCGGACGGGTGGGAACGATGCCGAGCAATTTGGAGGCTTTTTCCTTCAGGTCTTTTACGGGTTGAAACTCTTTCTCCAGATTCAAAAATCTTGCTATCCCGTCGAAAACCACCTCGCCGGTATACTCGCCTGCCATCGGCAGGAGCCCCTTGCCCATGACCTTGACCCCGCCGACTTCGTGCCGGTGCAACGTGGCCCGGATTGCGTCCTCGATGTAGGCGGGCTGGCCTTCCTCGACGACCAGGACCGATTTCTTGCCGTTGCAGAACCCCGCGATCTCTTCCGGGACCAGCGGGTAGGTCACGTTCATGCAGTAGATCGGCACTTTCGTGCCGCCGAACAGGTCCGCCAGGCCCAGCAACTGCAGGGCGCGTAGCGTGGCGTTGTACATGCCCCCCTGGCACACGATGCCGAGCTCGGACATGTCGCCCGCGAATATTTCATTGAGCTTGTTTTCTCTGATGAAGCCGACGGCGGCCGGCCAGCGCACCTCGATCTTGTGCTTCTCCTGCGCGTAGGTGGCCGGCGGCAGGCTGATGCGGCCAAAGTCGAAATCCGGCGCCGCGAGCCGGTTGTTTTTCGATATGCCCGAAGCGAGGTTCTTTTTCGTCGCGAAGCTGCCGTGCACATGGCAGGCGCGGATGCGCAGCTCCAGCAGCACCGGCGTGTTCGACACTTCCGACAGTTCGAAGGCCTGCTCGACCATCTCGACGATTTTCGGCAGATTCGGCCGCGGGTCGAGGAGCCACATCTGCGATTTCATGGCGAAGGCCTGGCTGCGCTCCTGGATGATCGAGGAGCCTTCGCCGTAATCCTCGCCGAGCACGATCAGCGCGCCGCCCTTCACGCCGGCCGAGGCGAGGTTCGACAGCGCGTCCGAGGCCACGTTGGTGCCGACCGTGGATTTGAAGGTGACTGCGCCGCGCAGCGGGTAGTTGATCGAGGCGCCCAGCATCGCCGCGGCGCCGGCTTCCGAGGCGTTGGTCTCGATGTGCACGCCGAGCTCGTCCATGATGTCGCGCGCGTCGTTCAGCACGTCCATCATGTGCGACACCGGCGCGCCCTGGTAGCCGCCCACGTAGGCGACGCCGGATTGCAGCAGAGCCTTGGTGACCGCGAGAATGCCTTCGCCGTGGAAGGTCTCGCCCTCGCCAAGCTTGAGCAGCTCCACTTCCTGTTTGAACGAGCGTTCCATGCGGAAGCCTCAAGTATAAGATGCAGCCATGCGGATTGCGGTCCTCGGGGGCGGAAATGGCGCGCACGCCGCCGCCGCAGACCTGACTGAATTGGGTCACGAAGTGCGCTTCTGGCGACGCGACGCGCCGGCGCTGGAGAGATTGCGCGCGGCCGGCGCGCTCCGCCTCAAGGATGCGCGGGGCGAGCGCTCGATCCCGATCGCCGTGCTGACGGCCGATCTCGGCGAGGCGGTGCGCGACGCGGCGCTCATCGTGATGCCGGATCCGGCTTTCACGCAAATCGACAATGCGAAACGCCTCGCGCCGCACCTTGCCGACGGCCAGGTCGTGTTCCTGGCCCCGGGCAGCTTTGGCTCCGTCCTGATGCCGCGGCTGTTGCGCGACTCCGGCAACCAGGCTGAGTTCGCCTTCGCCGAGACCGGCACTTTGCCATGGCTGACGCGCAAGCATGGGCCGATGACTGCCGCGATTACCGCGCGCGCCACCCGTCTGCCGACCGGCGTATTTCCGGCGCGCCGCAGGGACGACGCGCTTGCGGTGCTGCGGTGCGCTTTCCCTGCGGTCGAGCCGGTCGAGGACGCCCTCTCGGCGGCGCTGATGAACGCAGGCCCGGTCATCCATCCGCCGCTGATCCTGATGAATGCAGGGCCGCTGGAGCATTTTGACCGCTGGGACATCCACAACGAAGGCACCCAGCCCGCCATCCGGCGCGTAACCGACGCCCTGGACGCCGAGCGCATCGCCGTGCGCGTCGCGCTCGGCTACGCGGCGCCGCACTTTCCGCTCGCCGATCACTACCGCGCCGACGGCGATGAATGGATGTATGGCCGGCGCATGCACCAGAAGCTGACCGACTCGCAGGACTGGCGTGAGCGCATCGTGTTGACGGAGCACCGCTATATGCGCGAGGACGTGGAACTCGGACTGGCATTCCTGGTTTCCGTCTGCGAGTGGGTCGGCGTGCCCTGCCCAGTGGCGCGTGGACTGCTCGCGCTCGGCTCCGCGGTGCTGGGACGCGACCTTCGCCTAGAAGGCCGTACGCTGGAAAACCTCGGTTTGGCCGGAATCGACCGGAATGCCCTGCGGCGGATGCTGCAGTCGGGGTTCGCATGAAAATCGCCGCGCTGGGCGCAGGCCGAATGGGGAGGGGCATTGCACACGTCTTCGCCTACGCGGGCTACCGTGTCGACGTAATCGATTTCAAGCCGCGCCCGCCGGCGGAAGGCGCGCGCCTTCGCGCTGCGGCGTTGGACGAAGTCGCCTCCAATCTCGCCTTTCTGCGTGATGCCGGCATGCTCGACGAGGACCAGCGCGGCGCGATCCTAAGCCGCGTACGCGTCGTGGCCTGCGAGGACGCGCCTGCCGCGCTTGCCGAAGCGGATGTCGTATTCGAGGGCGTGACCGAGACCGAGGCGGCGAAGCGCGAGGCCTTCGAAAGGCTATGCGCACTGGTGCGGCCCGAAACGATCATTGCGTCGACGACTTCGTCCATGCTGGCGGACACGCTCGCGACCTTCGTATCGTACCCGGGCCGCTTCCTGAACGCCCACTTCCTCAATCCCGCTTTCCTGATCCCGCTGGTCGAGCTGAGCCCGGCGAAGTCGACCCGCGAGGACAGTGTTGTCCGCCTCAAGGGCTTGCTCGAATCGGCGGGCAAGATCGTGGTGCGCTGCGCGCCGTCGCCAGGATTCATCGTGCCGCGCTTGCAGGCGGCGGCCATGAACGAGGCCGCGCGGCTGGTGGAGGAAGGCGTGGCGACGCCGGAAGACATCGATCGCGCGGTCCGGTCCGGCTTCGGCCCGCGCTACACGGCGATGGGCATTTGCGAATTCATCGACTACGGCGGACTGGACATCCTGTACTACGCCTCGAGCTCGATGGCCCGGTCGCTCAATGCGCCGCGTTACGAGCCTCCGGCGATCGTGCGCCGCCTCATGGAGGCGGGCAAGCGCGGCGCTCGCGAGGGTGAGGGCCTCTACGATTGGCGCGGCCGCGACCTCGCCGCCTATCAGCGCGAACTGGCGGCGCGCTACGTTGCATTGTTCCGCCACCTGCAAATGCTGCCGCCGCCGGGCCCTGCGCGGCGCTGACGCTGCTGCGTCCGTGGTGTAGACTCGATTTGCTTGTCCATTGAGGGGGGAGACCCGATGATGAAACATCCTGCAGTTATTCGCGTTGGCGCCGCGCTCGCGGCCGTCGCCGTGTCGGTGGGCGCGCAATCCGCCGAAGTCAAGCTGAAAGCCGCGTCTTTCCTGCCGCCCGCGTCGGTGGTCGCCAAGCAATTCCACCGCTTCGTCGGCGAGCTCAACAAGCAGTGCGCGGGCAAGGTCAGCGTGTCCGTCGTCGGGCCGGAGGCGATTCCGTCGCTCGAGCAGTGGAACGCGCTCAAGAACGGCGTCGTCGACATGCACTACGGGCCGCCGAACTACTTCCGCGGCGTGGTGCCGGCTGGCGACGTGATCAGCGTGGCGCACAACGAAGCGGCCGACCAGCGCAAGAACGGCGCCTGGGCGATGCTGAACGAGTATTACAACAAGGGCCTGAACGCGCAGTACCTCACGCAGCTCACCAACGGGGTGCGCTTCTTCCTCTATACCAACAAGCCCGCCAAGGACGGCCGCTTCGACGGCTTCCGGCTGCGCTCGGTGCCTATCTACGACGCGTTCTTCAAGTCGCTGGGCGCGACACCGCTGCGCATGGCCCCGCCGGAGGTGTATACCGCGCTGGAGCGCGGCACGGTCGAAGGCTATGGCTGGCCGCTCTGGGGCATCCAGGACTTCGGCTGGGACAAGTACACCAAGTATCGCTACGGCCCGGGCTTCATCAGCGCTGCGGTGGCGATCGTCG
Organism: Burkholderiales bacterium; assembly: GCA_035499575.1. Taxonomy (GTDB): domain Bacteria; phylum Pseudomonadota; class Gammaproteobacteria; order Burkholderiales; family SG8-39; genus RBG-16-66-20. The sequence continues at coordinate 19,145 of DATJYN010000035.1, forward strand.
TCAACCTGGACAAGTGGAAGTCGCTTGACGACGACCAGCGTGCCTGCATGACCAAGGCAAGCGAGTGGGTCGAAGGAGTATGGCCGCAGTGGCGCGCCGAGGAAAGCGCGCTGCAGGAGGCCGCGCAGAAGAAGGCAGGCGTGCAATACATCGACCTGGGACCGGATTTCTCCAGGCGCGCGGAGGAGGCTTATTGGGCCGACCTCGCCAAGGGCGATCCGGAGTTCGTCAGGAAGATCCGGCCGCTGATGGAAAGCAAGTAGCGCAGCACGGGTGCCGCGGGGCGGCGCCCGGGTAACGATGGAATTTGGCGCCGCCCGCAGTGTTCCGAAGACCTGGTTCGACCGCCTGATCGACGCGCTGGCGCTCGTCGCCGGCCTGCTGCTGTGCTCGCTCGCCCTGCTGGTGTGCCTCGACGTCGCGACGCGCGCCCTGCACGTCATGCCGATGCCTTGGACGCTGGACGTCTCGCAGCACGCGCTCTATGCCGTCACCTTTTGCGGAGCGCCGTGGGTGCTGCGCGAGCAGGGTCACATCGCGATTGAAATCGTCGTCGAGCGGCTGTCGCCCGGCGCTCGCAACGTGGCGCGTCGTCTCGTCGACGCGCTCGGGGCGCTGGTGTGCCTGGTGCTGGTGGTCTATGCCTGCCGCGTGCTGGCGCGCTCCTACCAGGCGGGCAACATGGTCTACGAGACTTTCGTATATCCGGAGTGGTGGCAGTACGTCCTCGCGCCGCCGGTATTCCTGATGCTGCTCGCGATCCACCTGCGCCGGTTCCGCCGCCCCGGCACCGACGCCCAGCCCGCGGGCGCGCCGAGCGACGGGATCTGAGCCGGTGGCCTGGTACCTGACGCTATTGATCCTGCTCGGCACGCTGGTCGCCTTCATGGCGATAGGACTGCCGGTGGTGTTCGCCTTTTTCGCCACCAACCTGATCGGCGCTTTCGCGTTCATGGGCGGGGAAGCCGGCATCTTCCAGCTGGTGCGCAACGCCGTGGATTCGGTGCAGAACTTCGCGCTGCTGCCGATCCCGCTGTTCATCCTGATGGGCGAGATCATGTTCTATACGGGCGTCGCCGCGCGCGCGATCGACGCGATCGACAAGCTGATCGCGCGCGTGCCCGGCCGGCTGTCGTTGGTGGCGATTGTCGGCGGCACCATTTTCTCGGCGCTGTCGGGCTCGACCATCGCCAACACCGCGATGCTCAGCTCGACGCTGCTGCCCGAGATGTACAAGCGCGGCTACCACTCGTCGGTCTCGATCGGGCCGATCGTCGCTGTCGGCGGACTGGCGATGCTGATCCCGCCGTCGGCGCTTGCGGTGCTGCTCGGCTCGGTGGCGCGCATTCCGATCAGCGAGCTGTTGATCGCTTCGATCATCCCGGCGCTGATCATGGCAGTGCTCTTTTTCGGCTATGTCGTCCTGCGCTGCTGGCGCAGCCCGGAACTCGCGCCGCCCTACGACGTGACGGCGCTCAGTTGGCGCGAGCGCCTGACGCCCTTCGTCAAGTACGTACTGCCGTTGATGAGCCTGTTCGTGGTGGTGGTGGGCAGCATCATCGGCGGAATCGCCACTCCGACAGAATCAGCCGCCCTGGGAGCGCTGGGATCGGTGGTGGCAGCGGCGGCCTACCGGCGCCTTACCTGGCACAGCCTGGTTACCTCCGTCACGCAGACCTTGCGCTTCACGGTGATGACGCTGTTCATCATCTGCGGCTCGGTGACGTTTTCGCAGATCATGGCGTTTACCCAGGCCTCCACCGGGCTGGCGGAGCTGGTCACCGGTTCCGGGCTGTCCGCCATGACGGTCACCATGGGCATGCTGGGCATACTGCTGTTCCTGGGCTGCTTCATGGATCAGGTGAGCATGATGATGATCACCGCGCCGCTGTTCATGCCGGTGGCGCAGAAATTCGGGCTCGACACGGTATGGTTCGGCGTGTTGATGCTGATGTGCCTGGAGATCGGTCTCGCGACGCCGCCCTTCGGCTTGCTGCTTTTCGTCGCCAAGGGCGCTGCACCGGATACTTCGATGGGCGAAATCATCGCCTCGGTGCTGCCGTTCATCCTGCTGGCCGTCAGCGTGGTGGCGCTGTTGCTGGTGTTTCCGCAGCTCACGCTGTTCCTGCCGCGTTTCATTATGCGCTGAATCCGGCGCAACCATGCAAGCCTTGATCGTCGGCGCGGGGCCCGCGGGGCTGTACTTCGCCTACCTGGCAAAGCGCCAGCTGCCAGGCTGGGAAGTGCGCGTGGTGGAGCAGAACCCGCGCGATTCCACCTTCGGCTTCGGCGTGGTGTTCTCGGACCGCGCGCTGGAATTCCTGCGCGGCGACGATCCGGAAACCTTCGACCTGGTCACGCCGGCGATGGAATCCTGGACCAACCTGACGGTGGTGCATCGCGGCGTGCCGGTGGTGATCGACGGCATCGGCTTCGCGGCGATCGGCCGGCTGAAACTCCTGGGCCTGCTGCGCCGGCAGCTGGAAAGCGTTGAGGTATTTCCAGAATTTGGAAAAGGCATCAAGGAAAAGGAACCACCGCGGGGCTATGACCTCGTGGTGGCCGCGGATGGCGCCAATTCCACCATCCGGAAAACGGCGGATTTCGGCACCACTGTGACGGCGCTCGGCAACAAGTTCGCCTGGTTCGGCACCACCCGGATATTCGACACGCTCACCCAGACTTTCGTGCGCAACGAGGCGGGGACGTTCAACGCGCACCATTACCGGCACGCGCCGGGCATGAGCACATTCGTCGTCGAATGCGACGCGGTGACCTGGGAAAAGGCGGGCTTTGCGGCGATGGATGAGGCAGCGACGCTGGCCTATTGCGAGCGCGTGTTCGCCGACGCGATCGGCGGGCACCGGCTGGTGTCGAACAAGTCCATCTGGCGCAATTTTCCCAACGTGCGCAACGCGCGCTGGTCAGTGGGCAATACGGTGTTGCTCGGCGACGCGCAGCGCACCGCGCATTTCTCGATCGGGTCCGGCACGCGCCTGGCGATGGAAGACGCGATCGCCCTCACGAAAGCCCTGGCCGAATTCAAGAATGACATCCCCGGCGCGCTGGCTTCATTCGAAGCGGCGCGCCGCCCCATCGTCGAGAAGCTGATCGCCGGGGCGGACGCGAGCGGCGCGTGGTACGAGCGCTTCCCGGAGCACATGCAGCTCGCGCCGCGCGACTTCGCCTGGAGCTACATCCAGCGCAGCGGCCGAATCGACCCGGAAAAGCTGCGCAAGATTGCACCCAAGTTCGTCGCAGGCGCCTAGGATTGCGGATGCGAGGGTGACGGCGGAAGGACCGGCCATGAATCCACGGATTGTCGGAGGGGTTCTGCTCTGTCTGGCATGCGGCGCCCAGGCGCAGGACGCGATCAAATGCCAGGACGCGAGCGGGAAAATCGTCTACGTCGACCGGCCGTGCGAGGGTTACGGCCTGCGCGAGATCGGCCCCGTGAAGGACCGCATGACGGTTGCGCCGCCGAGTGTCCCGGGCTCTACCAACGCAGATGCTCCAGCGACGCTTCCCGATCCGAACGCAGGCGCGCAGCCCCCTGCCAAGTCCGCCCGGGAACTGGCGCGCGAGCAGGCGCTCAAGCGATGCAGGGAAGAGCGCGGCGTCGATTGCGATTCCAGGAGCGGGCTGCGGGAATACCTGCGCGAAGACCGTCCGATCACGCCGGAAGAGCAGCAAGCCGCCGGCGCCGCGCGTCACCTGCGCGAGCTTTGCGCGAAAGACCCGACCGCGCTCGCCTGCCAGGACCCGGATACGCAATAGCCCGCCGGTTCGACGGAAGGCCGATGGCCTCAGGAGCTGGTAATGACCTCCGGCGCATCCGAATAGAGCTTTTCCACCAGCGCGGCTCTGCGCTCCAGCACCGCGCGCTGATTGATGTAGCCCTTGTCGGTGATTTCGTTGCCGTCGATCTGCGGCGGCTCGGTCATGATCAGGAGTCGGCTCGGGTGGGTGGAGCTCCCGCCTTCCCTGGATAGCTCTTTCAGCGCCTGGGCTAGCTTCGCCCGCACATCAACAGCCTTCGCGGCGGGGCTGAGAAAAACCAGGGCGCCGATTTCGCTCCGGTCGTGGCCGGTGATGACCGCGTCCTGGATCAGCGGATTGCCGGCGGCGATCAGCTTCACGCGGATCGCGCCGACGTGCACCCAGGTGCCGGTGCTGAGCTTGAAGTCCTCGGCGACGCGGCCGTCGAAGACGAGGCCCTTCTCGGGCGCCGCCGGGTCGGCGAATTTCATCGCGTCGCCGATGCAGTAGTAGCCCTCGCTATCGAATGCCGGCCTGGTCAGGTCGTCGCGCCGGTAGTAGCCCGGGGTCACATTGGGTCCCTTGACGCGCACTTCCAGCTTGCCGGCGGCAGGCACCAGCTTCAATTCGCAGCCCGGGTTGGGCAGGCCGATCACGCCGGCGCGCTCGATCGGGTAATGGACGGCGGCGGCCGAGGGCGCGGTCTCGGTCGAACCCCAGGAGGAAATCATCGACAGCGCGCCGCCTTTTTCAGCGAGCGCCAGTTTCTCCAGCCGCTCCCACAGGTTCTGCGGCAGCGCGGCGCCGGCGTAGAACACCATGTCGAGCTCGCGGAAGAAATTTTTGCGCAACTGTGCGTCGCTCTCCAGCATCGGCATCAGCAGGTCGAAGCCGCGCGGCACGTTGAAGTACATGGTCGGCGAGATTTCGCGCAGATTCTTCGCGGTGAGCTCGGCGAGACCCGGCGCCGGCTTGCCGTTGTCGATGTACAGCGTGCCGCCGTTGCGCAGGATCATGTTGAAGCAGAAGTTGCCGCCGAAGGTGTGGTTCCAGGGCAGCCAATCGACGATGGTATGCACCTGGTCTTCGAGGAACGGCCAGACCTGCGCCAGCATCTGCTGGTTGGCGCAGAGCATGCGATGCGTGTTGATGACGCCCTTCGGCATCCCGGTCGAACCCGACGTGAAGAGGATTTTTGCGACCGTGTCCGGAGTCAGGCGCGAGAACGCCACCTCCAGCGTGGATCCCGGGTTGGTTTCCAGCAGTTCGGCGACGGGCGTCGACGTGGCCCCGACTGCCGCCAGCGCTGGCGCGAATTTCTCGGCCTCGGCGGCGAATACCAGGCCCGGCTTGAGCAATTCGAAGATGTGCTTCAGCTTGACGAAATCCTTCGACATCAGCGAGTAGGCCGGCGAGATCGGCGCTACCGGCACGCCGACATGCATCGCGCCCAGGGCCAGCAGCGCGTGGTCGACGCTGTTGTCGGAAAGGATCGCGACCGGCTTGTCGGCGTCAAGGCCAAGGTTGAGCAGCGCCTGGCCGATGCGTCGCGCATCCGACAGCGCGTCGCGGTACGTCACTCGCCGCCAGCCCTCGCCTTTCCGTTCGGCGATGAAGGTCCGGTCCGGCGTGCGTTCGTACCAGTGCAGCAGCCAGTCGCCGACCGCGCGCGCGTAGGGCTTGAGCGGCTGCGGCGAACGCAGCAGGGTCGCGCCGTCGGCGCGTTTCTCCAGTTGGACTTCGGCGGGCGCGTAGCGCAGCCGCGTGTGCAGGCGCATGGAAACATCCTCCAGCCCGCAATTTTATCCGGGCCTAGCGGCTCAGCTGCCGGTTGATCCAGTTCGCGGAATCCGTAACGCCGCCGAAGGTGAACAGGTGGATGCCGACCACGTTGCAGTCGGCATGCACGCTGCAGTAATGGGCGAGGGAGGCGAGTTGGTCCGCCGGGTCGGTATGGGTCACGAGGCGAACCGCGTCCATGCCCTGGGTTCGCAGCGCCCTCAATGAGGCACTGACTCCGCAGCGCTGCGCGAAGCGCAGCAGCGATATCGGGTCGGTCGGGCCGGCAAGGCCCACATAGATGGGAACTCCAGGCGCGCTGCGCGCCATCCTGGCGCAATACTCGATGATGCGCGACGGCGCGAAGGAGAATTGAGTGACGATGTAGGCTCCCATGCCATGCGCCGCAGCGAGCGATAGTTTTTCCGCGAACGCGCGTTCCAGGTCGGCGGCCGAAATGCGCGGGTGGCCTTCCGGGTAGCCGGGCAGCCCGACTTCACGCAGTCCGCAACCGGTGAGCAGGTCTTCGCGCAGCAGCGACGCGCCGTCGGCGTAAGGGCCCGCCGCTCCGGGCTCGTCGCCGCCGAGGATCAGCGCCTTGCGCACGCCGGCATCGCCTACTGCGCGCGTGAGATAGGCCTGTAGTTCGGCGCGGTCGCGGATCCTGCGCGCGGCAATGTGCGGCACCGGCTCTAGGCCCGCCTCGCGCACCGCGACCAGCGTCGGCAGCGTGTCCAGCAGGCGATGGCGCGGCAGGTGGTTGATATACACCGGTGTGCCGGCCGGCAGCAGCGCGGCGATCGCGCGCGCATCCTGCGGCCGGTGCGCGCCCATTTCCAGCGAGCCGCCCGAGACGAGTTCGGCGGCGATGCCCGCCGCCTGCGCGCTCATGCGCCGCCCTGAGGGGATATCAGCTGCGTTTTCTAGAGACGACATAGGATTCATCCAGGAACCAGAGTCCGCCGTGCTGCTGCAGCACTTCGCGCGTGGCGTCGAGGTATTTGCGCTCGCCGACCACGCGTGCCAGGCGCTCGTCGTCGATCTGCGCGACGTAGACCGCTGCGTTCCAGGCCGCGAACAGCGTCGAGGTGCCGATGCTGTCGGCGATCTCGGTGGGCAGCGTATGCATGGCATAGCGGAACACGGCGCGCGCGTCCGCATAGGCATTGAAGTTGTAGTGGCGCGCCTCCTTGCCGAGTTCGCCGCGCACCGCCCGCAACAGGTCGTGGCGGCCCGTTGCGAAGGGGTTATCCCCGGGCCAGATCTTGCGCACGATCTCCAGGCCTGGATCGCGGCCGCAGGAATGGATGCCGAGCAGGCGCCCGCCAGGCCCGAGCGCCCGCGCGAGCGGCCCGATCACCTTGCTCGCCTTGAATTCGACGGGGACGCGCGCGCGGTAGGGCTGCGAGGCGATCACCAGGTCGTAGTCGGCGCGCGCCTTGCCCTGTTTCGGGATCGCCTCGTCCAGCATGAAGCGGAAGTCTTCCCGGTAGAGCACCAGCGCGACCGGGCGTTCGTAGATTGGGTTGCCGGTCTTCGCGCTGTGGCGCGCCTGCCAGTTCTTCGCCAGGAAAGGCTCCAGCCCGGCGATCTGCTCGCTGAACTCGTGGGCGGTGGTGCCGGCGAGCGCCACCTCCTGCCAGACCAGCGAGGTGGCCGCGGTCAGCGCCTTCGGCGCGAGCCACGGCGCTTCCGTGTAGTACATGTTGGTCACGACCATCACCGTCGCAGGGTGCTCGTAGAAGCGGTCCGGCATCTTGTCGAGCGACAGGCGTACGTCCTCGAGGCTGATTTCCTTGCCGACGAAGTAGAACGGCCGCGTCGGGAAGCGCCGGTGCATTTCGCGCATCACGCGCGTCAGCACCGTGCCGTCGCCCATGCCGGCGTCGAACACGCGGATCGCGGGCGGGCGCGGGTGGATGTGCGCGAGTTCCATGCCGACGCGCTGCGCCACCACTTCCTTCTCGCCGCAGGTGTTGACGAACAGCAGGTACTTCTGCCGGTTGTCGAAGAAGCGGAAGTTGCGGGAGGGAGCGCCATCGCGCGATTGCGGGGCGCCGATGCCTGGCGGAGCGCCATCCGCGGGGCGAGGGGCGACGCGGATCAGCGGGCGCAGTTCGGGCGGCGCAGATGGGGCGCTCGCGCCGTGGCGCTCGAGAAAGCTGCTGACGCGCTCCAAGGTCTCGGGCGTGATGCGCGCTCCGTCGCGCAGGCGGGCGACGAACTTGCCGTCGTTGACCGCGCGCCGGCCGAAAGTCGACTCCGCGATGCCGTTGCGGCGGCAGAAATCCGAGATGCTGTCGAGCAGGGTGCCGCCCCGTTCAGCGATCGCTTCCATGCGGCCTGCCTCCTCACGCCGACACTACGACCGGGATGGTGGGAATGCAACCACAAGCGGCGACAAATTATGGATGGGCAATTGCCCACATCTAATAATCAACAAGTTACTGGTGCAATTTCCAGGAAGCTCGCGGCGCTTTCATACAAGGTAGACTCCCGCCATGAGAGAACGAAAGACCTACCCAAACATCAGCGACGAGGAATTGGACAGGCGCGCCGAAGAAGCGCTCAAGCGGATGCTGAACGCCCCGCCCGTGCAGCCGAAAGTCCAGAAGCCCCACCAGCAGAGACATCGGAAGAAAAACCGGCGCTAGCCGGCATTTCTCCATGGCGCAGGAAACGAAGCGGGGCCTTGCCCGGGGCCTGACCAATTACGGGGACCCGGCTTTCTCGCTCTACCTGCGGCGCTCGTTCGCCAAGAGCATGGGCTACTCGGGCGAAATGCTGGCGCGCCCGGTGGTCGGCATTGCCGATTCCAAGAGCGGCTTCAACAACTGCCATCGCCATTTCCCCGAACTGATCGAAGCGGTCAAGCGCGGCGTGATCGCGGCGGGCGGCCTGCCGATCGACTTCCCCACGGTGTCGCTCGGTGAAGTGTTCCTCAGCCCGACCTCGATGATGTTCCGCAACCTGATGTCGATCGACGTCGAGGAAATGGTGCGCGCGCAGCCGATGGACGCCGTGGTGCTGGTCGGCGGCTGCGACAAGACGGTGCCCGCGCAGCTGATGGGCGCGGCGAGCGCCAACGTGCCGGCGATCCAGCTGCTCGCCGGACCGATGATGCCGACCTCTTACCGCGGCGAGCGCCTGGGCGCCTGCACCGATTGCCGCCGCTTCTGGGCGATGCATCGCGCCGGCAAAGTGGACGCGCAGGGCATTGCCGATGTCGAAGGCAACCTGGCCACGACCGCGGGCACCTGCGCGGTGATGGGCACGGCCTCGACCATGGCCTCGATCGCCGAAGCGCTCGGCATGGCGCTGCCCGGCAGCGCGGCGATTCCGGCGGTGCATGCCGACCGGCTGCGCGCCGCGGAAGCGAGCGGCCGGCGCGCGGTGGAACTGGCCGCGAAGCCGATCCGCCCTTCCCAGGTGATCACGGAAAAATCCATCGAGAATGCGCTGCGCGTGCTGCTCGCAATCGGCGGCTCCACCAACGCCATCGTGCACCTCACAGCCATTGCCGGACGCGTCGGCGTGAAAATCGATCTCAACCGGCTGAACCAGCTCTCCGATACCACCCCGGTGCTGGTGGACCTCAAGCCCACCGGCCAGCACTACATGTCGGACCTCTACGCCGCCGGCGGCATCGGCGCAGTGCTGCGCGAGCTCAAGCCGCTGCTGCATCTGGACTGCATGACGGTGGCCGGCGAGACGCTCGGCGAGCGCCTCGCGCACGAGGAAGGCGCCTGGGTCGACCGCGCGGTGGTGCGTCCGTTCGCCGATCCGCTGGCGAAAGAGGGCGGCCTGGTATCGCTGTTCGGCTCGCTCGCGCCCAACGGCGCGATCCTCAAGCGCTCGGCGGCGGATCCGCGACTTTTCGAGCGCGAAGGCCGCGCGGTGGTGTTCAGTTCGCTCGACGACCTCGCCGCGCGCGTCGACGACCCGGCGCTGGATGTCAACGCGGACGATTTCATGGTGCTGCAGAACGCCGGGCCGAAGTCGGGCTATGCGATGCCCGAGGCGGGCTACCTGCCGATCCCGCAGAAGCTCGCGCGCGCGGGCGTGAAGGACATGGTGCGCATCTCGGATGCGCGCATGAGCGGCACCGCCTACGGCACCATCGTGCTGCACGTTTCGCCCGAGGCCGCAACCGGGGGGCCGCTTGCGCTGGTGCGCAACGGCGACCACATCAGGCTTTCGGTGAAGGAACGGAAAATCGAGCTGCTGGTGTCCGCGGACGAGCTGGCGAAGAGGAAGCAAGCCTGGCAGGCGCCGGTCGCGCCGCCCGCACGGGGTTACGCCAAGCTGTACATGGACCACGTGCTCCAGGCCGAGCACGGCTGCGACTTCGATTTCCTCAGGAAAGCCTGAGCACCGCGACGCAGGCGCGGCCGGCTATTTCGCGTAGTCGTACTTCAGCGCGAACGCGCCCTCGCTGTCGATCGAAAGCCGCGCCGACTTCCAGCGCTGCTGGTCCACGGGCAGGGCCGCCGTCATGCTGGTGATGCGGCGCGTGATTTCCTGCGCGTTGCAGGGCACCAGTTCCTCGCTGTCTTCCTCGCGGAACGAGGTCGTGTAGTAGAACTTCGCCGTGACGGCGGTCTCGGTGTGGTTGACGACCACCCAGGTCTTCTTCCAGTCGGCTGGCAGGCCGGGCGCCAGGCAGGTAAAAATCTGTTCCACCACTTTTGGATCTACCTTGGAGGCCGTTGACGGCGCCGCCGCGGGCGCAATCGCGGCAACTTCATGTTTTTCAGGCGCCGGCTTGGCGACAGGGGCCGGCGGAGTCGGAGGCGGTGCTGGCGTCGCTACGGGTAGAGGGGTCGGCGCAGCAGGCGCAGGCGCGGGCGTCGGCGCGGCAACGGGAATGGGCGTCGGCGCGGGTGCAGGAATGGGCGCGGCAACCGGTGGGGGCGGCGGTGCAGGAGCAATGATCGGTACCGCGACCGGCTCCGGCTGAGGAGCCACCGGATTGGCAATTGACGGAGGCGTTGGGACAACTGCCGGCGGCGGCGCTGCAATCGGCACCGGAGGCGGTGCGGGTGCAGGCGCTGCGATCGGCGGCGGTGCTGGAGGTGGCGGCGGCACAGGAGCCGCGACTGGTGGAGGCGCAGGAGGCGGTGCGGGCACAGGCACGGCGACCGGCGCTGGCGCCGGAGGAGGCGGAGGAATCGGCGTCGCTATCGGTGGAGGCGCCGGTGGCGGTGGCGGAACAGGTGTGGCGACCGGCGGAGGTGCTGGAGGCGGCGGAGGCGCAGGCGCAGCGACCGGCGGAAGCGCTGGAGGCGGCGAAGGCGCGGGCGCAACGACCGGCGCGGGCGCAGGAGTTGTCGCGTCAGGCGCCGGCTTCGCTTCGGGGGCCGCAGACGCCGGCGGGGGCGGAGACGGCGGCGCACCCAGCGGCGGCACTGGCGGGCCGTAGATCATCATGCTGGGATTCGGCGGCGGCTGGTCCTCTCCCGCGCTACCGGCTTTCGCGCCGCTTTCCGTGTCGGGAATCGGCTCCGTGCGCGACGGCAGGTGCTTGCGTTGGGCTTCCGCAGCCACGCAAAAAAACGCTGAAACCGCCAATGCAACTACTGCGCGCTTCAGAAACCCGCGCGCTCCGCCATCAAGCACGGCGCAATCCTGGCGAATTACTTCGGCGCGGATTTACCGTAGTGCTGCGCAAGGTAATCGGCAATGGTTTCAACATCTTCCTTCGGAATTGGCGCGCCGAAGACGTTGACCATCTTGTTGATGGAAGCCGTCCAGCCCGCCTTGTCGAGAAAGCGGGAATTCATCTGTATGTAGTCCACGCTGTGGCAGGCAATGCACTGCATGGTCTTGTCTCTTCCGGGCGCGTCCTTGAGGACGACTTTCGATTCCTGGGCGAACGCGCCGGCAGCAGCGCACAGGCTGAACGCCGGCACGAGAATCATGGCGAGCTTTCGCATCGTGTGCTCTCCTCAGGCGATTTCCAGATACAGCCGCTGGATCACGTTATGGTGATAGCCCGCGGGGTTGTGGATGAGTTCGGGAACCTGCGTCTCGCCGCTGCGGCTCGTGGCGCGTGCCATCACGACCATGGCGCCCGATTCCCGCCCGGGCAGGTCCAGCGAGAATTCACGGAACGAATATTTCCCGAGGTCCTTGCCGAGTGCAGCGCGCTGCCAACTGGCACCCGTGTCGCTGGAGATCTCCACGCGATCGATTCCGGAGCCGCTGTCCCAGGCGATGCCTTTCACGCTGATCGGCTTGCCGCGCGCAACCTGCTGGCCGCTCTTCAACGAAGTAACCAGGGAATTGACCACCATCGTGGTGATCGGCTCGTTGGCGGCGTACAGCTGCGAGCTGAAGGTGGGCGTCTTGAACCTGCCGCGCGGCAGGCGGTACGCGGTGCTCATCCAGAAATTCTTCTCGGGGCTCGACACGACCTTGATGCTGGCGAGCTGTTTGACCCAGTAGGTGCCGGTCCAGCCCGGCACCACCAGGCGCGCTGGGAAGCCGTTCCAGTGCGGCAGCGGCTGCCCGTTCATCTCGAACGCGATCAGCACATCCTCGGACATCGCCACGTCCACCGGCAGGGACTTGACGAAGTCGGGCGTTTTCGCGAGCGGCGGATGGTCCGCGCCGTCGAACACCACCTCCAGGGCTTCTTTCTTCACGCCGGCCTTGGCGAGTACGTCCCGCAGCCGCACGCCACGCCAGACCGCGTTGCCCATCGCACCGACACCCCACTCGACGCCGGGGACGTGCGGCTCGAAGAGGCCGCGCCGGTTGCCTGAGCACTGGCAGACCGCGGTGACCTCCGCCTGCTTGAAGTTCTTCTTCAGTTCAGCGAGCGTGAACGGCGCCACGTTGCCGGCAGCGTCGCCGGCGACGCTCAGCGACCAGTCCTTCGCTTGCACCTGCGGGATTCCCGCCAGGTGCCAGCGCACGAAGAAGGCCTTGTTCGGCGTGATCGGCGTACGGAAATACCCGAGCGGGGTTTCGAAATTCGGCGGGCGGTACGTTTTCTTGATGAGCGGCAGCTTGCCGGGCAGCGCATACAGATACTGCTCGGCGAGCGCGCCGTCCGGAATTTCGGCCAGTCCCAGCTCGGCGGTGCCGCCCACCGGCCCGGCCAACGCCTGCCGCAGGTTTCCCGTGAGCCCAAGGGCGCCGGCGCCGGCGAGTCCGGCGACAAATGCGCGGCGGGATGCAATACCCTTCTGACCATTCATCGACGCCTCCATGGTTCGTTCGACGAGTTCCAACTGGATGAATAGCTTAGCGCATTCCGGGCGGCTCAGGACATGGCCCGCCTGGTGGCGCTGGTGTAGGCTAGGCCGCGTGAAGCGAGCCACGAATCGATCCCGGAATTCAAGGCGCCTGGTGGTGGCGATCACCGGCGCCAGCGGCGCGGCCTATGGGATCGGGCTGCTGCGCGAACTGCGCCTTGCGCCCGGCTGGGAAAGCCACCTGGTGTTGTCGGACGCGGGCGCGCTCAACTGCTGGCACGAACTGCGCATGAAGCGCAAGGATGTGGAGCGGCTCGCCGGCGTCGCCTACCATCCGCGCGACATTGCGGCGCCGATCGCGAGCGGCTCCTTCCTGACCGAGGGAATGGTGATCGCGCCCTGCTCGATGAGAACGCTGTCGGCCGCGGCGCACGCGCATGCCGATGACCTCGTTTCGCGCGCGGCCGACGTCGCGCTGAAGGAACGCCGGCGGCTGTTGCTGCTGGTGAGGGAAACGCCGCTCAACCTCGCGCACCTCAGGAACATGGCCGCCGTCACCGAAATGGGCGGCATCATCTTCCCGCCGGTGCCGGCGCTCTACGCGCGGCCGAAGACCATCGACGATCTGGTCGCGCACACCGTGGGCAGGGTACTCGACCTGTTCGGCATCGCCTCGAAGAACCTCAAGCGCTGGCAGGGCCTCGATGCCTGAGCTCGCTGCGTTCTCCGATTCCTACGCCGAGGCGCGCAAGAAGTTCGTCGACGCGGCGCGGCGCTCCGGCGCCAAGCTGGCCAGCTACCAGCATCCGACCGAGCGCGGTCCCGGCGGCGAGGCGCTGTACCTCGACGTCTCGGTGCTCGGCCCGGGCAGCGCCTCGCGCGTGTTCGTCGTCGGCAGCGGCACGCACGGCATCGAGGGCTACTCCGGTTCGGCAGCGCAGCGCGCCTGGCTGCGCAGCAAGCCGCGGCTGCCCAAGGACACCGCCGTGGTCTTTTTCCATGCGCACAACCCCTGGGGTTTCGCACACAAGACGCGCGTCACCGAGGAAAATGTCGATCTCAACCGCAACTTCATCGATTTTTCCAGGCCGCTGCCGCTGAACCGGGGCTACGAAGACCTGCACCCGATGATCGCGATCCAGGATTGGGACGAGGCTTCGATCACGGGCGTGTTCGCCGGACTGGATGCCTACCGCGAGCGGGTCGGGGAAAAGGCGTTCTCGGACGCCTTCAACGGCGGGCAGTACACGCGGCCCGACGGGATTTTCTACGGCGGCACGCGGCCGCAATGGTCCAACGACGCTTTCCGTGCGGCGGTGCAGGCCCATCTCGGGCGCGCGCGCAAGGTCGCCTTCATGGATCTGCACACCGGCATCGGCCCGTACCTCGAGCACATTTACCTATGCTTCCATCCCGAAGGCTCGCCGGCGCGCGAGCGCGCCCGGGCCTGGTGGGGCGAGCGCGCCGTGAACCTGCAGGGCGTGACGCACAAGAAGCTCGCGACCTACAGCGGCACCATCATCGACGCCGTCACCGAAATGCTGCCCTCGGCGGAGGTCACCAGCATCGTGGTGGAGTTCGGCACCCGGCCGCGCCACGAAATGCAGCGCGCCAGCATGGCGCAGCGCTGGATGCGTTTCGAAGGCCCGCGCGACCCGGTGTTGGCCGCGAAGGTGCGGCGCGTTTACGAGGAAGCCTTCTATCCCGCGGATCCCGAGTGGCGGAGGGCGGTGCTCGCGCAGTCGAAGGACTTCATCGACCGCGGCGTGGCGGGCGTGGGCGCGTCCTGAGCGGCCGCGGGAGCGAGATGGATACGGGGCAAGGATTCGCGCAACTGCTTGCCGGCCGCTACAGCTGCCGCGCATTCCTGCCGCGCCCGGTGGAGCGCGCGACAATCGAAAAAATCCTCGAACTCGCGCAGCGCACGCCATCGTGGTGCAACGCGCAGCCCTGGCAGGCGCATATCACGAGCGGCGCCGCAACCGAACGCCTGCGCGCCGGCTTGTTCGCTCATGTGCAGGCGCACGCGGCCGCGCCCGAATATCCGTTTCCGCGCGAATACCGCGGCGCGCATCTAGCGCGCCGCCGCGAGTGCGGCTTCCAGCTCTATGAAGCAGTCGGCGTCGCGCGCGGCGACCGCGCCGCCTCGGCGAAACAGGCGATGGAAAACTACCGCTTGTTCGGGGCTCCGCACGCCATGATCGTCACCACCGACGAGGCGCTGGGCGTCTACGGCGTGCTCGACTGCGGCGCCTGGGTCAGCAATTTCATGCTTGCCGCGCGCAGCCTCGGCGTGGCGAGTATCGCCCAGGCGGCCCTCGCGACGCACCCCGGGTTCCTTCGCGATTTCTTCTCCATCGGCGAGGACCGCCGCATCGTCTGCGGCATGTCCTTCGGCTACGAGGACGCCCAGCACCCGGCCAACCGCTTCCGCACCCGGCGCGCGAACAACGAAGAAGTCGCGCGCTGGCTGGACGCCTAGCGGGCGGCGCTCAGGCGCGCGCGAGAAAATCCACCAGCGCGCGGGTGAAGCCTGCGGGCTGCTCCAGGTTGGCGAGGTGCGCGGCCTGCGGCAGCACCACCAGCGTTGAACCCGGCGCATTGTCGTGCATTTCCTTCGCCATCGACGGCGGCGTGCCCGGGTCGTCGGCGCCGACGATTACCAGGATCGGGCACTTGATCTCCCTCAAGCGCGAAGTCAGGTTGATTTTCGGAATCGCGTGACAGCAACCGACATAGCCCGCAATCGGCGTCGAGACGATCAGCTTGCGCACGCCGTCCACGACCGCGGGGCTCGACTTGCGGAAGGCTGCGGTAAACCAGCGCTCCAGCGTGGGCTGCGCAAGCGGTTCCATGCCTTTCGTCTCGGCGATCTTGATGCGTTCCTGCCACAGAGGCCAGGCTTCGGCCGGATACCGGCTGGTGGTGTCCGCCAGCGTCAAGCTTCGGAATACGCCCGGGTATTTGAGCGCAAAGGTCTGGCCGATCATGCCGCCCATGGAAAGCCCGCAATAGTGCGCGGAAGTTATTTTCAGTTCTTTGAGCAAATGAAATAAATCGTCGGCGAGCAGCTCGAGCGTGTAAGCGCCCTTGGGCGCTTCCGTCGCACCGTGGCCGCGCGTGTCGAAGGCTAGGATGCGGTACTTGCCCTTGAGTGCCGCGATCTGCGGGTCCCACATGCGCACGCTGCAGGCGAGCGAATGGCTGAGTACCAGCCAAGGCGCGTCTTCCTTGCCGTGGATTTCGTAGTTGATGTGGATGCCGTTTGCCGAAGTTTTCAATGCAGTTTTCATGTTTTCGCCACCACCAGGGGGATGTTCATCTCGTCGTCGCTCGTGCCGCCGTGATTGCCGATGTGCAGATGGCGCGGCTCGCCGGCCACCCAGTCTTTTATCGTGCCGTGGCCTTTCATGACCAGCGCCACGTCGCCGATTCGCTCCGCGAAATGCGCATGCGCGCGCCCCGGGCCGAACCAGCCTTCTTCCTGCAGTTCGGCGCTGCGACGCACGTCCGCACGTTGATCGAAAAATTCCCTTGCTTGATCAATAAACGACTTTTGTTCGCGCACGTGACAAAACGCCACGCGTCGCTCGCCACAGAGCGGAAATCGCAACTGGGCGGACAGCGCGGGCGGCAATTCGATCGATTCCTCCGGCGGGCAGTCGATGAAGCCGTGGTCGGCGGTCAGCACGACCAGGCTGTCCGTGCCGGCGAGGCGCGACAGCAACTCGCCAAAGGCGGCATCGAGCGCATCGAAATGCGCGCGCACCTCCGCGCTCGCGACGCCGTGCTGGTGCGAGAGCGCGTCGAACTCCGGCCAATAGGCGTAGATGAATTTGCGTTCCGGGCCGGACTTGACTGCCGCTACCGTCTGCTCGACGAAGCCCGCGAGGTCGTCGTAGGCGCGCCGCTCGGCGCGGCCGCAGTGGTGCAGGTTGTATGGGGAGTCGATGATCGGCCGGTAGGAGACCACGATGGCGCGCGCGGCCAGCCCATCGAAGAGCGAGTGCTCGAGGAAAATTCGCGCCGGCGCTACGCCGAGCGAAGCTTTTTCGCCGCGCCGCCGGAAAGTCAGGGGCGCGCCGACGCAGGCGGCTTCGGAAAAATAGGTGAACCAGCCCGTGAGGCCGTGCTCGAGCGGCGTTGCGCCGGTGAACGACGTGGTGATGGCGCTCGCGGTAGTGGAGGGGAACACGGCGCTGATCGCGCCGCGGCGATGCCGGGCGAGCCGCCCGCCGGCGCCGTGCGCCTGCAGGTAGCCGTCGCCGAGGCCGTCGACGATGACAAAGACGATGTTCGCCGCGTCTTTCAGATCCGCTGCGGGAAGCTGCGTGAGGGCCGGATGCCGAGGCGCGCCGCCCCGAGCCTCGGTGAGCGAGGCGACGAGGTTTACGAACCCGTTACCGGTATAGTCAGGCCGGCGCACCGGCCTGAATGTAGCGGATTTAGTGCAGCGCGACCGAGTTGATCAGCAGTGCGTCGTAGAGCTCAAGGAACTCGTCCACCGATTCCTCGCTCGGCTCGCCTTTGGCGAGGTCCGCCATGGTGGCGCGGAATTTCACTTCTACCGCTCCTTCGAGAAACCCGGCGCGTCCCGTGGTCTTGTCCACCAGCTCGATCCCGTGGCGGCCGGGAAACTCGACCACGTAGAAGTTTTCACTGTTGTACATGACGTTCATGGCTACCTCCGTCGGCAGCGATGCGTGTGAAGCCATTCTCGGCTCACCTGCAATAACGCGCGGCGCCGCAGGTCAGTTGACGGACGCCGACGGTCGGTTTTGACGGAATTGCGCGTGATAAAATGCACGTCCGTAACCCCCGGGAACAGTTGCCATGCGCATGGAAGTGCACCTGCACGCCGACATCCCGATGCTCGAAGGCGTGTCCAAGAAGCAGATCGAACTGGCGCTCGCGCCGCTGCTGGATTACCTCGACGCCGAGGGCCTGGCCGACGTCAAGAGCCTGGAACCCGACGAACCCGGCCTGCGCTACGACGACAAGGAATTGATGCTGCTGATGTGCTGGACCGGCGAAACCGGCCGCAGCTTCCATCCGGCGCTGGATTCCGCGCTGGAGAACCTCGGGCCCCTCTGCTATGAAGCGGTCGAGGTCGAACTCACGCTCTACCTGCAGAACGGCGAGCAGGAGCAGCGCTTGCTGTTCGTCGGTCCGACTGCGCACGCGATCCATGAGGCGCAGCGCCGCTGCATGGTCGAGGACGTCACCGCGCTGCTCGCGCGCCAGTTCGGCAAGGCGCAGGTCGCCGAGGTGCTCGCGCTGGTCGACCGGCTTTTCGAGCAGGACTGGAAGGAACGCGCGCTGGAGGAGAAGAAGCCCGAGCGCGCTTTCGAGACCGCGACACGGCCCTCCAGAAAACACCTGCACTGAGTTTTTTGTTTGGCAGGTCCAAAATATCCGGGCTTTGACACCCTCGCGCTACACGCGGGGCAGACGGTCGATCCCGCGACCGGCGCGCGCGCGGTGCCGATCTACCAGACCGCCTCGTACGTGTTCCGCGACACCGCGCACGCGGCGTCGCTGTTCAACATGGAGCGCGCGGGGCACGTCTACTCGCGCATCTCGAATCCGACAGTCGCGGTGCTGGAGGAGCGCATGGCCGCGCTCGAGGGCGGCGTCGGCGCGATTGCCACCGCGAGCGGCCAGGCGGCGCTGCACCTGGCGGTCGCCACGCTCATGGACGCGGGCAGCCACGTCGTGGCGTCGGCCGCGCTCTATGGCGGTTCGCACAACCTGCTGGGTTACACGCTGAAACGGTTCGGCATCGAGACGACCTTTGTCAGTCCCCGAGATCCTGGCGCTTGGAAAAGCGCCATAAATAAAAACACCAGACTCCTGTTTGGCGAGACGCTCGGCAATCCAGGCCTGGATGTGCTCGACATCCCTTCGGTTTCGAAGATCGCGCACGATGCCGGGCTGCCGCTGCTGGTGGACGCGACCTTCACCACGCCCTGGCTGATGAAGCCGTTCGAGCTGGGCGCGGACCTGCTCTACCACTCGGCCACCAAGTTCCTCGGCGGCCACGGCATCGCCATCGGCGGCGTGCTGGTGGACTCGGGCCGCTTCGATTGGGAACAGAGCGGCAAATTCCCGCAGCTCACCGCGCCCTATGCCGGCTTCCACAACATGGATTTCGAGGAGGAGTCCGGTACGCGCGCGTTCCTGCTGCGCGCGCGGCGCGAGGGCCTGCGCGATTTCGGCGCCTGCATGGCGCCGATGACCGCGTTCCAGATCCTGCAGGGTGTCGAAACGCTGCACCTGCGCATGCCGCGGCACGTGGAGAACACGAGGAAGGTGGTGGCCTTCCTTTCCTCG
>DATJYN010000036.1:0-15436 GCA_035499575.1 Burkholderiales bacterium
CCTGCTACTTGACGATCGGAGCCGGCACCATGTTCGGCGGCTGGCGCATCGTAAAGACCATGGGCCAGCGCATCACCAAGATCCGGCCGGTGGGCGGATTCTGCGCCGAACTCTCCGGCTCCGTTGCGCTGTTCCTAGCGACCGGCCTGGGCATACCCGTGTCGACGACGCACACCATCACCGGCTCCATCGTCGGCGTCGGCGCGGCGCAGAACGTCTCGGCGGTGCGCTGGGGCGTTGCCGGAAACCTGGTGTGGGCCTGGATCCTGACGATTCCCTGCTCGGCGTTCGTCGCCGGCGTCGCATGGTATCTTGGCCGCTTGCTGCTCGCGCCCGCGCAATAGCCATGAGCATCCTCGGTAAATTCTTCCGCGGCCTGTCGGCGCCACCCGAGCCTCTCCAGGCTCCCGCGCCCGCAGAACTTGACGCCAAGGAGGCGATGCGGCGTATCGCCGAAATGGAACGCAGGCTGATCTCCCTGCACCAGCTGGCCGTCATCGACATCGAGATGCGGACTGCGCGCGAAGTGCGGGAACTGCTCGCTGAGCCGCGCTACGGGGAGCCGGGCCGGCTGGAGCGCCATGGCCGCAAGGTCTGGTCGCAGAACGACGAGGACGGCATTCTGCAGGAAATCTTCCGCCGCATCGGCGCGACTTCGCGCAGCTTCGTCGAGTTCGGCGTTTCCGAAGGACGCGAATGCAACACGCTGAAACTCCTGGTGGAAGGCTGGAGCGGCCTCTGGATAGAGTCGGCGCCGACGGATTGCGCGTTCGCCCGGCGCATCCACGCCGCACCGCTGGCCGAAGGCAGGCTCGAATTGCTGGAAAGCTTCGTCACTGCGGAGAACATCGACCGCCTGATCTCCGATGCCCGGGTCGCCAGCAAGGGCGAACTGGACCTGCTGAGCATCGACATCGACGGCAACGACTATCACGTGCTGAAGGCGATCCGCAGCGTGCGCCCGCGCGTGCTGGTGATCGAATACAACGGTAAATTCCCGCCGCCGATGGATGTCGTGCCTCCGTATGACACGGAGCGCGTCTGGGACGGCAGCGACTACGGCGGCGCGTCGTTGCAGGCGATCGCCAACCTCGCCGCGCGCAACGGCTACCGCTTGGTAGGCACCAACATCACGGGCGTCAACGCGTTTTTCGTGCGCGGGGATCTCGTCAGCGACAAATTCGCCGCCGGCGACGTGGCCGCGCTCTACAACCCGGCCCGCAACTGGATTACGCCGGGATTCGCGTCAGGCCACCCGCCCGGCGAGCGCTTCGGCTACGTCTCTGACGCAGTGCTCATGAGTAGGTAAGCGCGCCGGCCCGGTCGGGGCGATCGAGGTGCGGCACGTTGTTGAAGCTCACGCAGTGGATGCGGCTCGCGCCCGCCTGCAGTTCGCTCACCCCGGTGTTGCGCGTCTGCAGGTTGAGGTCCACGACGCCGCGCGCGGGCATGCCGAGCACCTCGCAGAGGATGGTGGAGATCGGTCCTCCCGAGCTGACTGCCAGGATCCGCCTGCCAGGATGCTGCCGCATGTCAGCCAGCGCGCCGCGCACGCCTTCCCGGAAAACTTCGAAGCGGTGCTCCGGCGCAAGCTCGAGGCTGTCGTCCGTCCAGGCATAGAGCGCGGAACGCAGCACCCGAAAATGCTCGCGGCGGTCGCCTTCCTTCTGGAACGCGTCCTTGCCAGTATGGGCGCGCAGCAGCACGTCGGCCTGGTACTCGTTCAGGCGAGGGTCCTCGGTCCCGCCCAGCGCGCGCCCCATGCCCTCGGCGATGCCCGCCAGCGTTTCCGCGTGGCGCCGCAGCGAGCCGCGCACCACGTGATCGAATGCTGCACCGCGCTCCGCGAAATATTCCCCCAGCCAGCGCGACTGGCGCCAGCCGAGATCCGACAATTTGTCGTAGTCCTCCGCTCCGAAGGACGCCTGCCCGTGCCTTACCAGGATGAGTTCAGCCATAGGCCGGAATTGTATGGAACAATCGGCGCATGAAAATAAAAGACCGGGTTGCCGTCGTCACGGGAGCCGCTAGCGGCATCGGCAAGGCGCTGGCCGCGCGCTTTGCGAAGGAAGGGGCGCGGGGCGTCGTCTGCGCCGACCTGAACGAAGCCGACGCCAAGGCGGTCGCCGCTGGGGTCGGCGGTCTCGGGCTGCGCTGCGATGTCGGGCAGGAAAGTGACATGAACAACCTGGTGGTAGCCACGCTGGAGAAATACGGCGCGGTGGACATTTTCTGCTCGAACGCGGGCATCATCGGCCGGCACGGACTGGACGCCTCGCTGAAGGAATGGCGGCGCACCATGGACGTGAACTTCATGGCGCACGTGCTCGCCGCGAAAGCCGTGGTGCCGATCATGCTCAAGCAGGGCGGCGGCACCATCGTCGCCACCGCCTCGGCCGCCGGCCTGCTGATGTCGGTGGAATCGGCCACGTATACCGTTTCCAAGCACGCCGCCGTTGCCTTTGCCGAATGGCTGTCGGTGAACTATGGCGACCGCGGCATCCGGGTGTCCTGCCTCTGCCCGCAGGGCGTGCAGACTCCGATGCTGCTCGGACCATCGGGCAATCGAAAATCGTTCCTGCTGGAGGGTTCGGTCAGCGCCGAGGATGTGGCGGGCAAGGTGATGGAGGCCATCGAGACCGAACGCTTCCTCGTGCTGCCGCATCCCGAGGTCGCCGAGTACGAGCGCCGCAAGACCACCGACCGCGACCGTTGGCTGGGCGGCATGCGGCGGCTGCGCGCCACGGTCATGGCGGACCCGAACCTGCGGGGCGACGACTGATGAACAGGGTTTTGATTTCGTTCATCCTGTTTTTTATGGCTGCGGGCCTCAACGCCCAAACCTTCCCGTCCAAACCCCTGCACATCGTCGTGCCGTTCCCTGCGGGCGGCATCGTCGACCTGATGGCTCGCAGCCTGAGCGACAACCTCTCCGCCGGGCTCGGCCAGCCGGTACTGGTGGAAGCGCGCCCGGGCGCCAACGCGAGCATCGGCACCGAGGCGGTGGCGAAATCCGAACCGGACGGCTACACCATGGTGCTCGCCACGCTTTCGCACGTGACGACGCCGCTGCTGACGAAGACGCCGTGGAACCCGGTGAAGGACTTCGCCGGCGTCGCGGTGATGGGCCACGTGGCGAACATCGCCGTGGTCAACCCGGAGCTGCCCGCGAAGACGCTGCGCGAATTCGTCGAATACGCCAAGGCGCGCCCCGGCAAGGTCAACTACATCAACGGCGGCGCCGGCGCCTCGCAGACCATGAGCGCCGAGCTCTTCAAGCGCAACGCGGGCATCGACCTGGTTGCCGTAGGCTACAAGGGCTTCCCGCCGGCGATACCGGACATCCTCGCGGGGCAGGTGCAGTTCTCCTTCATGCCGCTCGGCGTCGCCGCCCCCCACGTCCGCAGCGGCAAGCTGCGCGCCCTGGCGGTCGCCGCGCCTGCGCGCAGCAAGCTGTTTCCGGAAGTGCCGACGATGGCGGAAGCGGGCTACGCCGATTCGCAGGTGGTGTCCTGGTATGCCTTCCTCGTGCCCGCGGCGACACCCAGGCCGGTGGTCACGCGCCTGAACGCGGAATTCGCCAAGGCGCTCGCCAATCCGGAAGTGATCGCGCGCATCGAGAAAATCGGCGGCGAGCCGCTGCCCGCCGGCAAGCCCGAGGAAGTGGATGCGATGCTGCTGCGCGAGCTGGACCGCTGGACGAAGCTCGTCCAGGCCACCGGGATGAAGATAGAGTAAGCCGCGACATCCTGTTGCCGCCTGTCCTTCATGCGGCGGTCCTCTTGTTCTCGTCTTCCTGCAGCTTGCGCCAGAAGACTTTTCCGGTTGCGGTCTTGGGCAGCGACTCGGCGAATTCCACAAGTCTCGGCGCCTTGAAAGCGGCCATTTTCTCGCGCGCCCAGGCGACGATGGCTTCGGGTTGGATCTTGCCGCGCGCCGGAAGTTTGAGTACCACGACGGCCTTCACCGTCTCGCCGCGACGCGGATCTTTCGCCGAAATGACGCAGGCCTCCTGGATGTCGGGATGCGCGTACAGCATCGCCTCGACCTCCGCAGGCCAGACCTTGAAGCCCGAGCAGTTGATCATGCGCTTCAGGCGGTCGGTGATGAAGAAGTAGCCGTCCTCGTCGTAGTAGCCGAGGTCGCCGGTGCGGAAGAACTTCTTGCCGTCGTGCTCGATGAATGCTTCCTCGGTAGCCTTGGGCTGCTTCCAGTAGCCATGGAACACCTGCGGCCCGTGGGTGATGATCTCGCCCACTTCGTTCGGACCCAGGTCCTGGAATGTCGCCGGATCAACGACGCGCGAATCGGTGGCGAAATACGGGATGCCCGCGCACTGGCGCTTGGGCCGGTGCACCGGGTTGGCGTGCGACGGCGCCGTGGTCTCGGTGAGGCCGTAGCCCTCGAGGAACGGCAGGCCGAGCGTCTGCTCGATCTTGCTCGCCACCGCCTCGGGCATTGCCGCGCCGCCGCCGCCGATACGCACCAGCGACGTGAGGTCGTATTTGCCGAGATCGGGATTGGCAAGGAAATCCACGATCATGGTGGTAATGCCGGTGACGCCGGTGATGCGGTGGCGCTGGATGAGCTCGGCCGCCGTGTCGCGGTCCCAGCGCGTCATCAGTACCGAGGTGCCGCCGAGGTGGATCGGGATGTTCATGTTCGACTGCATGCCGGTGAGATGGAACATCGGCAGCACGCCGAGCACCACCAGTTCGCTGGAAGTATGCGACCAGGCGCCGCCGCCGACGGTGGTGGACATCAGGTTCGCGTGCGTGAGCATGCAGCCCTTTGGCCGCCCGGTGGTGCCCGAGGTATAGGGCAACACCGCGAGATCCTCCGGCCCCGCTTCATGCCTGCCCGGCTGCAGGTTCGCAGCCAGGGCGTCCTTCCACGTCGCCACGCCGGGCTTGCCGGGGTCCGTGGCGGGCGCCTTGGCGAAGTCGGGCACCTGCAGATCCGTTTTTTCCTTGAGGAAATCGCTATAGGCGGCAAGCACTAAGTGGTCGAGGCCTTTGCCGAAGTGCGGCTCGATCTCGCGCCAGAGCTCCTGGGCGGCGATTGCCACGCGCGCTTCCGAATCCTCGATGTAGTGCGTGAGCTCCTCGTTCTTGTTCATGGGATTCACCGGCACCACGACCGCGTCGGCGCGCAGAATTGCGTAGTAGGCGATGACGAACTGCGGGCTGTTCTGCGCATACAGGATGACCCGGTCGCCCCGCTTCACCCCGCAGCGCTGTTGCAAATAACCGGCCAGCGCAGCCACCTCCTGCTCCAGGACCGCATAGGTCAGCGCCGTGCCGTAGTAGATGATCGCCGCTTTGTCCGGAAAGCGGCGCGCGCTTACTTCGAGGTTGTAGTGCAAGCTCGTGCGCGGCAGCGTGAGCGCCTTGGGAACGCTCGGCGGCCAATGCGGGAAATGGCGGTCGAAGAAACTCATACGAGGTACTTGCGTACGGCCTTCTCGTTCCAATTCATGCCGAAGCCGGGACCCGCAACGCCGACCGCGTGCCCCTTTTCGATCCGTACGGTCTTTTCGAGAACGGGGTTGGCCCAGTCCACATACTCGAGCCAATGACAGGTCGGCGTCACAGCGAGCAGCTGCACGCTAGCTTCAGGGAACAGGTGGCTCGACATCTCAAGCCCCGCGGCCTGGGCCAGCGCCGCGGCGCGCATCCAGCCGGTGACGCCGCCGATCCTCTGCGCGTCCGGCATGACGTGGTCGCAGCAGCCGGCCGCGATCGCCTGCGCCATCTGCTCCGGCCCCATGAAATTCTCGCCGACCTGGATCGGAGTCGCCACTTCACGCGCCACCTTGGCGCAGCCGGCGTAGTCGTCCGCCCGCACCGGCTCTTCGATCCACAGTACGCCGCCCTCCTCGTCGATCATGCGGCCGCGCCGGATCGCCTCAGCCACCGTCAGCCCCTGGTTGAAATCCACCATCAGCGCGACCTTCGGACCGATAGTCCTCTTCACGGCGCGCAGCGCTTCGATATCGGCGACCGCGGTCGGCCGACCAAGCCGCAGCTTGATTGCCGAAAAGCCGTCCGCAACAAGCTGCTCGGCCTCCTTTGCGAGAGGTTTCAGGTCCTGGATGCCCAGGCCGTTCGAGTTGTAAGCAGGAATGGGCCGCGGCTCGCCGCCGAGCAGCCGCACGACAGGCTGATTGAGCGCCTGGCCGAGTGCATCCCAGGCGCACATGTCGATTGCTGCCATGGCGAACAGCACGGCGTTGTGCACGCCGAACAGCGCGTAGCGTGCGCGCAGCTTTTTCTCCAGCTCGAAGGGCGCCACCGCGTCGCCCTTCACCATTTCGCCCATCGCCTCGACGAAGGCCGCGATGGGCTTGAGGTGCGGCAGGCTCATCGCGAACAGGTAAGAACGGCCGACGATGCCGGCGTCGGTCTTCATGTCGACCAGCAGCAGCGGCGCGGTGGTCACCGCCGCGATGCTGGTCTGCAGGGGCCTGCGCATCGGCACGGCGACCGCGCGCGCGGAAACCG
Organism: Burkholderiales bacterium; assembly: GCA_035499575.1. Lineage (GTDB taxonomy): Bacteria > Pseudomonadota > Gammaproteobacteria > Burkholderiales > SG8-39 > RBG-16-66-20. The sequence continues at coordinate 6,504 of DATJYN010000036.1, forward strand.
CGCGGATCTTCATCCTCATTGATAGACTCCCTCCATGGACCTCAATCTTAAAGGCAAACGCGTCCTCGTCACGGGCGCGTCCAAGGGCATCGGCCGCGCTTGCGTGGAAATGCTGGAGAAGGAAGGCTGCACGGTGCTTGGCGCCTCGCGCAGCATTGCTGCGGGACCCAAAACCAGGGCCATCGACATCGCGCAGCGCGGCGCGGCCGAAGAACTCGCCGCCTGGGCGGGAGATCTCGACATCCTCGTGAACAACGCCGGCGCCATTCCGGGCGGGGATCTCCTGAAGGTCGACGAGGAGACCTGGCGCAAGGCCTGGGACCTGAAGCTGTTCGGCTACATCAACCTCACGCGCGCCGTCTATGCGCGCATGAAGGCGAAAAAACGCGGTGTGATCGTCAACGTCATCGGCGCGGCGGGCGAGAAGATGAACGCCGCCTACATTGCCGGCAGCGCAGCCAACGCCAGCATCATGGCTTTCACCAGGGCCCTCGGCGGCGCCTCGCACGCGGACGGCATTCGCGTCGTCGGCATCAACCCCGGCCCGGTCGAGACCGACCGGCTGGTGAGCCTGCACAAGCAGATGGCGCAGACCAGGCTCGGCGACCCGGAGCGCTACCGCGAACTGTTCAAGGACATGTCCTTCGGGCGACCCGCGACGCCGGAGGAAATTGCGAATGCAGTGGCGTTCCTTGTGTCAGATCGCTCGGCCTATACGACCGGGTGCGTCGTCACCATCGACGGCGGCAGTTCGAATCGCTAGGCAGGCTTGTTGAGCTGGAAGCCGAAGCGCGGGAAATGCACCTGCACCGTGCCCGCGCGCGGGTCGGAGCGGCGCAGGACGATTTCGTCGGCGGAAGCGTGCATGAGCTCGCCGATGACCGGATCCAGGCCGGTATCGATGGGCATCACCGAAGCCTGCGCGCCGAGCGCAATGCCGTTCGTTTCGAATGCGGCCGGATCCTTCACCGGCTCCGGCTTGGACGAATTTGCGATCCGCAGCGCGTCGGTACTGGAAAGGTCGGTTGACTTGCCGTGGCCGATCGCCGCCATGCGCTCCATGAAGGCGAGCGTGCGCGGGAAAAACGCGAGCGTCGGCCGCGTGTCCTCCGGCAGCCAGAGGGGCCAGAGCGCGTGATAGAGGGAAAAATCGGCGTAGCAGGGCTCGGCGCCGAAGAGATAGGGCCCCGCGAACTGCGCCTCGATCTGCTTCAACAGGCGGGAGAGGTTGGCCTTGCATTCGTGCACCGGGCCGCGGCGCGAGTTTGCGCGCCAGGCCGAGCGGTCCTTGCCGAAGGCCGCGAGATACTCCGGGGCCGCGTCCTTGAAGAACATCTTCATCATGCCCGCGCCCGGCTGGAAGCCTACCGGCACCGTGTTCCAGAAAAGCGGTCCATCGGCGAAATACGCCGCGGTCTGCACCGCGTAGGTATCGCCCTGCGGAAAGAATGAAGGCGAGGGCTTGAGCCGCTCCAGCACGCGCGCGATCAGGGCGGTGTCGCAGTAGACGTCCGCGCCGATCTGCAGGATCGGCGTCCTGCGGTAGCCGCCCGTGAGTGCGACCACGTCGGGCTTGGGCATGAACAGCGGAATCTGCACCGATTTCCAGGCCAGGCCCTTGAAGCCCAGCATCGCACGGGCCTTCTCCGCGAACGGAGAAACAGGGTAATGGTGCAGAACCGGTTCAGTCATAATCCGTCCTTCCCGAAAACATTCATGGTAACCCGATGAAAGCAGTGCTCTGCAAGCAGTTCGGACCGCCGGAATCCCTCGTCCTCGAGGAACTACCTTCACCGAAAGCCGGCGCCGGCGAAGTGGTCGTTAGCGTGAAAGCCGCAAGCCTGAATTTCCCGGACGTGCTGATCATCCAGAACAAGTACCAGTTCAAGCCGCCGCTGCCCTTCTCGCCCGGCAGCGAGATGTCCGGCGTCGTGAAGGAGATCGGCGAAGGCGTGAAGGGATTCAAGCCGGGCGATCGCGTGATCGCGTTCACCACCTACGGTGCGTTTGCCGAGGAAGTGAAAGTCGAGGCTTCGCGCCTGGTGCCGGTCCCCGATGGCATGGATTTCAACAGCGCAGCCGCCTTCCTGCTGACCTACGGCACCTCGGACCACGCGCTGCGCGACCGCGGCGCGCTAAAGGCCGGCGAAACGCTGCTGGTGCTCGGCGCCGCGGGCGGTGTCGGGCTGGCCGCCATCGAGATCGCCAAGGCGATGGGCGCGAAAGTGATTGCCTGCGCTTCCAGCGCCGACAAACTCGAGGTCTGCCAGCAGCACGGCGCCGACTTCGGCATCAATTACGCCACCGAGGACATGCGGGAACGCATCAAGGAGCTGACCGCCGGCAAGGGCGTGGACGTAGTCTACGACGCGGTCGGCGGGCCCTACAGCGAGCCTGCGCTGCGTTCGACTGCCTGGCGCGGCCGGCTGCTGGTGGTCGGCTTCGCCGCCGGCGACATCCCGAAGATCCCGCTCAACCTCACGCTCTTGAAGGGCTGCTCGATCGTCGGCGTGTTCTGGGGAGATTTTGCGCGCCGCGAGCCGAAGGCCTTCGCTGAAAGCATCGGTCAGCTGGGCCAATGGTTTCGCGAGGGCAAGCTCAAGCCCCACGTCTCGCAGACCTTCCCGCTCGCTCAGGCCGTGGATGCGTTGAAGCTGATGGCGGCGAGAAAAGTGAAAGGCAAGGTGGTTCTTACGGTTTAGTGCCGTCCCCGTCTCCGAGAGGCAGCTGCATGTAAACGCTGTCTACCCAGCGGCCGAACTTGAAGCCAGTGGAACGCAGCATACCGGCACGCACGAATCCCAGGCTCGCGTGCAGCCTGATTGAGCCCGCGTTTGCACTGTCGCCGATCACAGCGATGAGTTGGCGGCAGTTCAGCTTCGCGCAGATGGCGATCAGCTCCTTGAGTACGGCCTTGCCGACACCCTTGCCCTGCTGGCCGTTTTTCACGTAGATCGAGTCTTCAAGCGTGTAGCGATAACCCGAGCGCGTGCGGTACAGCGAGCAATAGCCGTAGCCCAGCACCTCTCCTTTTTCTTCCGCCACCAGGTAGGGTAAACCCTGCTTCGTGACATCCTCGAAACGGCGGCGCAGCTCGTCCAGCGCGGGCGGCACTTCCTCGAACGAGGCAAGCCCGTACAGGACATGGTAGGCGTAGATGGATTGAATGGCGGGCAAGTCTTGCGGTGCAGCAGGTCGGACGAGCATGGAACGATTATAGTGGCGCAATGCAAAAGATTTTCATCGCCATCGCGGCGACCCTGATTCTGGCGGCTTGCTCGAAGATCACGCAGGATAATTACAACAAAGTCCAGGACGGCATGACGGAGCAGGAGGTGCAAGCGTTGCTCGGCAGCCCGTCCGAGTCCTCCGGCGTGCAGGCGGTCGGCCTATCCGGCACTTCCTCCAAGTGGGTCGGCGGCGACGCAACCATCACCATTCGTTTTGTGAACGGCAAAGTTGCGCTCAAGAGCTTCGACAAGCCGTCGGCGAAGTAAGCAAATTCCCATGCAGATCCAGACAGAACGCGCACGGGCCGTCGGCGAGTTGATCGCCCGCGTCAAGGCGATCGAGGCGGCCGAAGGCGTCACTCGCGCCTCGCTCGACAGGATCAAGGCCGAGCTGATTTCGCTCGCCAGCCGCACCGAGCTCTTCCCACCGCAGGATTTCGCCAACGTCCCCGGCCGCGCCGGGACCATCTACCACCTTGCCGAGGATGCCGACGGGCGCTTTGCCCTTTACGGCTCGGCGGGAGTGCCCGGCAAGGCACAGCCGCCGCACAACCACACCACCTGGGCCTCGATCGCCGGCGTGTTCGGCGACGAGCACAACGTGTTCTACGACCGCACCGACCGTGGCGAAACGCCGGGCGAAGGTTCGTTGAAGAAGACGCACGAGCTCACCATCCGCAAGGGCAGCGCCTGCGCCATGCTGGCCAACGACTTCCACACCATCGAGGTGACGAGCAAAACCGAGTCGCTGCACCTGCACCTTTACGGGAAGACCCTGGAAGACCTGCCCGACCGCATCACCTTCGCGTCCAGCAACGGCGGCAAGTACGCACGCTTCATGGCCAAGCCCGACATCTGGTGCCCGCGGATCGCGGCGCCGGAAGTGCGCGCCCTGCTCGCTTCGGGCCGGGAACTGGCGATCCTCGACGTGCGCGAGGAAGGCGTGCACTCGCGCGGGCACATTTTCCTCGCCAGTTCGGCTCCGCTCTCGCACCTGGAATTGCGCGTCGGCCGCCTGGTACCGCGCCTCTCTACACGCATCGTATTGGTGGACGACGACGAATCCCTCGCCCAGCGCGCGGCGCGCGTGCTGCGCCGCCTGGGCTACCGCGACCTGCATGTGCTCGCGGGCGGCAACAGCGGTTGGAAGGCGGCCGGCTATGAACTCTATTCCGGCGTGCACGTTCCTTCGAAGGCCTTCGGCGAGCATGTCGAGCATCGCGACGGCACCCCGCGCATCGCCGCAGCGGAACTGAAGAGCAAGCTGGATGCCGGCGAAGATCTCGTCGTACTCGATTCCCGCCCGATGAGCGAATACCGCGTGATGAACATCCCTGGCGCGCTCGATTGCCCGGGCGCCGAACTCGCCTACCGCGTGCACCAGGCCGCGCCCCGGCCGGAAACCCTGGTGGTGGTGAACTGCGCCGGGCGCACGCGATCCATCATCGGGGCGCAATCGCTGATCAATGCCGGCATCCCGAACAAGGTCGTAGCGCTGCAGAACGGCACCATGGGCTGGCACCTCGCCGGTCTGGAGCTCGAGAGCGGCCAGGTGCGCACCGCGCCCGCACCCTCGGGCGAAGCGCTGGAAAAAGCGAAAAGAGCCGCTCAAACGGTGGCGAAGCGCTTCGGCATCAAGGCAATTTCGCACGCCGAATTGGAGGCATTCCAGAACGAAAAATCGAGGACCACCTACGTTTTCGATGTCCGCTCTCCGGAGGAATACGCGGCCGGCCATCTGCAGGGTTCACTCTCTGCCCCGGGCGGCCAGCTGGTACAGGCAACCGACAGCTACGCTGCCGTCCAAGGCGCCCGCATCGCACTCGTCGACGACCACGGAGTGCGCGCGACCCTGACCGCTTCCTGGCTGCTGCAGATGGGCTGGCCGGAAGTGTTTGTGGTGACGGGCACGATGTTCGATACAAAGGGTTCCGCGGCGCCGGCGGCGGCGCCACCCTGCCCGCTCATTTCCGCGAAGCAACTTGAAGCGTCCGGAGTCCTGGTACTCGATTTCGCCACCAGCCTGCAGTACCGCGCTGGCCATATTCCCGGTGCGTCCTTTGCGATCCGGGCGCGCCTTGCCGATCACATTGCGGCCTTCGCCGGTCCAGTCGCCTGTACGTCGCCTGACGGCCTGCTGGCGCGCTTTGCGGCTGCCGACTTGTCGGCGCTCCTTAAACGCGACGTGCCGGCGCTGGAGGGCGGCACGGCGGCTTGGCGTGCCGCGGGCCTGCCGATGGAGGCAGGCGAGACGAAGATGCTCGAGCCGCCCGAGGACGTCTACTACAAACCCTACGACCACAAATCGCAGGTCGAGGCGGCGATGCAGGATTACCTGCAGTGGGAGGTGGCGCTGCTGGAACAGATAACGCGCGATCCGGACTGCCGCTTCAGGGATTTTCCCGCCTAGGAGAGTAGAATCGCGGGCCTTTTCAAAAGCCCATGATTCGTTTTTCCAACATCAGCCTGATCCGCGGCACCAAGGTGCTGCTGGAAGGCGCCGACGCGGCGCTGAATCCGGGCGACCGCATCGGCCTGATCGGCGCCAACGGCTCAGGCAAGTCGAGCCTGTTCGCGGTGCTGCGCGGCGAGCTGCACACCGACAAGGGCGACGCCGAATTCCCGCCTCAGTGGCGCGTGGCGCACGTGGCGCAGGAGACGCCTGCGCTCGACCGCCCGGCGGTCGAGTATGCGATCGACGGCGACACGGCATTGCGCAAGCTGGAAGCACAGCTCGCGGTCGCCGAAGCCGCCAACGATGGCGAGGCGATCGGCGAGATCTACGCGCAGCTCGCCGATGCCGACGCCTACACGGTGCGGCCGCGCGCGGAGCAGCTGCTGGTCGGATTGGGTTTCACGCAGGAGCAGCTCACGCAGCCGGTGTCCAGCTTTTCGGGCGGTTGGCGCATGCGCCTGAACCTGGCGCAGGCGCTGATGTGCCCCTCGGACCTGCTGCTGCTGGACGAGCCCACCAACCACCTGGACCTGGACGCCATCCTCTGGGTCGAGGAGTGGCTGAAGCGCTATGCGGGCACGCTGCTGGTGGTGTCGCACGACCGCGATTTCCTGGACGGCGTGGTGAACGTGATCCTGCATATCGACCAGAAGAAGCTGCGCCGCTACGCGGGCAACTACTCCGATTTCGAGGTGCAGCGCGCCCAGTCGGTGATCCTGGCCGCCAGCCAGCGCGAGAAGCAGGAGCGCGAGCGTGCCCACCTGCAATCCTTCATCGACCGTTTCAAGGCGAAGGCCACCAAAGCGCGCCAGGCGCAGAGCCGCATGAAGATGCTGGCGAAGATGGAGGACCTGGCGCCGCTGCACGTCGCGGCGCCTTTCTCCTTCGAATTCCGCGAACCGCTCAGGGCGCCGAACCCGCTGCTCGTGCTGGAGGAAGCGGACGCCGGCTACGGCGACAAGACCGTGCTGCGCGACATCAATTTCTCGCTGCAGTCGGAACAGCGCTACGGACTGCTTGGCATCAACGGCGCGGGTAAGTCCACGCTCATCAAGACCATCGCCGGCGAGTTGAAGCCGCTCAAGGGCACCGCCCTCTTCAACAAGGGGCTCGCCATCGGCTATTTCGCCCAGCACCAGGTCGAGATGCTGCGCGACGACCAGTCGCCCGCCTGGCACCTGCAGAAGATCGCGCCCAACATCCGCGAGCAGGAGGTACGCAATTTCCTCGGCGGCTTCAACTTCCCGGGCGACATGGCCACCGGCCCGATCGCCAATTTCTCCGGCGGCGAAAAGGCGCGCCTGGCGCTGGCGCTGATCGTCTGGGCGCGGCCCAACCTGCTGCTGCTGGACGAGCCGACCAACCACCTGGACCTGGAGACGCGCGAGGCGCTCACCGTGGCGCTGGCGCAGTTCGAGGGCACGCTGGTGCTGGTATCGCACGACCGGCACCTGCTGCGCGCAACCACCGACCAGTTCCTGATCGTCGCCGACGGAAGCCTGCGGCCCTTCGACGGCGACCTGGACGACTACCGCGACTGGCTGCTGAGAAGCAAGCAGGTGAAGCCGGAACAGCCGCCGCCTACGGCGAAGCAATCGGCGCCGGTAAAGGCGAAGCCGCAGGCATCCAGGAAGAACCTCGAAGCCCGCATCAAGCGGCTGGAGGAAATGATCGGACGGCTGAACGCGAAGAAGGCCGATCTCGAAGCGCGCCTCGCGGACACGGCCCTGTATCGGCCGGATTCAAAGGACGCGCTGCAGGCGGCGCTGTTTGACCAGGCCAAGCTGGCGAAGGAGCTCGGCCAGCTGGAAGGCGAGTGGCTGGAGAAGCAGGCCGAACTGGAACTGCCGTGAAATATAAAGGGCGCCTTGCGGCGCCCTTTACTTGAAGCAAGTTCCACCTGATCAAGCGCCTCCGGCGGTGGCCTCCGCAGCAGGCGCCGGTGTTTCGATCACCGGCAGGTCCACCATAGGAGGCTCGGCGGCCTGGTCCTTGCGGATCTTGTGGTACGCCATGCCGGTGCCCGCCGGGATGAGCCGGCCGACGATCACGTTCTCCTTCAGGCCGCGCAGGCCGTCCTTCTTGCCCATGATCGCGGCTTCCGTGAGGACGCGCGTGGTCTCCTGGAACGAGGCCGCGGAGATGAACGAGTCGGTCGAGAGGGACGCCTTGGTGATGCCGAGCAGCATGTAGGCATACTGCGCCGGCTTCTTGCCGTCCTTCTGCGCCTTCTCGTTCTCCTCGAGCACCTCGGCGCGCTCGGCCTGCTCGCCCGTGATGAACGGCGTGTCGCCCGGCTCGGTGATTTCGACCCGGCGCAGCATCTGCCGCACGATCACCTCGATGTGCTTGTCGTTGATCTTCACGCCCTGCAGGCGGTACACGTCCTGCACCTCGTCGATGATGTAGCGCGCGAGCGCCTCGACGCCGAGCAGGCGCAGCAGGTCGTGCGGGTCCACCGGGCCGTCGACGATCATTTCGCCCTTGTTGACCACCTGGCCGTCGTGCACCAGCACGTGCTTGTCCTTCGGGATCAGGTACTCGTGCTGCTGCTGGTCGAGGTCGGTGATCACCAGGCGTTGCTTGCCCTTGGTGTCCTTGCCGAAGCTGACCGTGCCGGTGACTTCCGCCAGCATGCCGGCGTCCTTCGGCGAGCGCGCCTCGAACAGCTCGGCCACGCGCGGCAGGCCGCCCGTGATGTCGCGGGTCTTCGACGTTTCCTGCGGGATCCGCGCGAGAACCTCGCCCACGGACACCTGCTGGCCGTCGCGCACCGCGATCACCGCGCCCACCGGGAAGCTGATGTTCACGGCGTGGTCGGTGCCGGCGATCTTCACTTCGTCGCCCGCCTCGTTGATCATCTTCACCGAGGGGCGCACGCCCTTGGAAGCCGCCGTGCCGCGGCGCTTCGGATCGATGACCACGAGGGTCGACAGGCCGGTGACGTCGTCGATCTGCTTGGCGACGGTCGTGCCTTCCTCGACGTTCTCGAAGCGCACCGTGCCGGCGTACTCCGTGACGATCGGACGGTGGTGCGGGTCCCAGTTCGCCAGGTTGTTGCCGGCCTTGACCGCCTTGCCGTCCGTCACGGACAGCAGCGCGCCGTAGGGCACCTTGTGGCGCTCCCGTTCGCGGTGGTTGTCGTCCTCGACGATCACCTCGCCCGAGCGGGAGATGACGACCTTGTCGCCCTTGGCGTTGGTGACGTAGCGCATCGTCGGCGTGAAGCGCACCGTGCCGGCCGACTT
>DATJYN010000037.1:0-49785 GCA_035499575.1 Burkholderiales bacterium
GTGGAAGAGAAGTACCTGCGCGTCGCCAACTACTGCAACGGCATGAACCGCGAGATCGACATGATCGCGCACTCCTGCGGCGTCCGGCACGCGCGCGAACTGCGGCGCGAGCACGTGCGCATCGTGCAGGCGAACCACCAGTCGATCGCCTTCAACATGCTTTATCCGTACCCGGAGCCGAAGGCGAAAGTACGCGCGGCCTGACCGCCTAGCCGGCCAGCCAGCGATTCCAGATCCGCCGGGCCGGATCGATCAATTCGCTTGCGGCAAGACCCACGGGCCCGTCGCCCGTGCGCACGCATTCGTCGGCCGCGCAGCCGTGCAGGTGCACGCCAAGCACCAGCGAGGTCTCGCCGCTGTATCTCTGCGCCAGCAACGCACCGAGCATGCCGGCAAGCACGTCGCCCATGCCGGCGGAAGCCATGCCCGGATTGCCCGAAGTGTTGACGAACCAGTGGCCGTCGCGCGCCACCATGACGCTGCCGTTGCCCTTGAGGACGACATGCGCGTTCAGGTTCGCCGAGAGCACGCGTGCGGCCTTCAATCTGTCTGCCTGGACCTGAGCGGTCGATTCCGCGAGCATCCGCGCCGCTTCCGCCGGATGTGGCGTCAGCAGGGTGTCCGCAGTGCGCCGCGCGCAGGCCTTGCGCAGGTCCGCGTCCTCGGCGATCAGGTTGAGCGCGTCGGCGTCGAGGACGCAGGCGATGTCGCTCGCCAGGGCTGCGCCTAGAAGCGTTTCAGCCCGCTCACCCTGACCGAGTCCGGGGCCGATCACGAGCGCGTCCAGGTCGAGGCCGAGCACGTCGTCTGGGTGGCGCAGCATCAACTCCGGCGTACTCGCATCCACCGTTTGCTCTTCCAGCAAACCCGCATAGACGCGGCCGGCGCCAAGCTTGATCGCGGCGCGACCTGCAAGCAGCGCCGCACCAGCCATGCCGGATGCGCCGCCAATGATTCCGAGCGAGCCCGCCATGCCTTTGTGGAAATTACGCAGGCGCGGCTTGATGGCGTTGGCGAAGAGCGCCGGTTCGGCCAGCCAGCCATTGGCTGCGCCGTTGTTCTCCACCGAAAGACCGGCCACGGAGACCTGGCCGCAATGATCCGGGCCGTCCAGCGTCAGCAGGCCGGGCTTGAGCCCGATAAAGGTGATGGTATGCGTGGCGCGTACCGCGCGGCCCAGGACCTGACCGGTATCCGAATTCAAGCCGCTCGGCACGTCGAGCGAGAGCACCGGGCAGGTCTGCGCATTCACGTAATCGACGAGCCTGGCGAAATCTCCCTCGACGGGGCGCGCCAGGCCGATGCCGAACAATCCGTCGACGACGAGATCGAATTTCTTGTCGGCTGAGGGATCGTTGACCGTAACGCGGAAAAACCTTTCCTGCAAAAGCCGGGCAACCACTTTGGCGTCGCCGCCGTTGTTGCCGGGGCCAGCGAGGATCAGGACGTCCTTGCCCTTGTCGGATACCAGCGTTGCCGCCAGATCTGCGGCAGCGGCGCCGGCCCGCTCCATCAGGGGCAGCGCAGCATTCGCCTGCTCGATGCGCCGGATATCCTCGCTCAGGTATATCGGCTGCGGCATTCAGCGCAGCAGCTCGTACTTGCCGCCCCGTTCCAGGGCGCGCTGATAGGCGGGGCGCGCGTGGATCTTCTTCATCCAGGCCCAGAGCTTCGGACGCTTCTCGTCCAGCCCGCCGCGCACCGAGGCCGCCTCCACCGGAAAGCTCATCTGGATGTCCGCTGCCGTGAAATCGGCGCCGGCGAACCATTCGCGCGCCGCAAGTTCGGATTCCATGAAGTTCAGCAGCCGCTCCAGGTTTGGCAGCACCATCAGGTTCTTGGCGCGTTGCGCGATGGTGCGCGCGACCGGCTTCACGAAAAACGGCATCGGGCCGCTCTCGATTCGGTCGAAGATGAGCTTGAGAAGCAGCGGCGGCATCATCGAGCCTTCGGCGAAGTGCAGCCAGTAGCTGCAGCGCAGCCGCTCCGGGGTGCCTTCAGGCGGCAGCAGTTTGCCTGCGCCGTACTTGCCGGCGAGATACTCGATGATCGCGCCGGATTCAGCGAGCGTGATTTCGCCATCGCTGATCACGGGCGACTTGCCGAGCGGATGCACCGCGCGCAGTTCGGGCGGCGCAAGCATGGTCTTGGCGTCGCGCTGGTAGGACTTTATTTCGTAGGGCAGGCCGAGTTCTTCAAGCAGCCAGAGGATGCGCTGCGAGCGCGAGTTGTTCAGGTGATGGACGATGATCATCGGAGGTTGAACATCTTTCCGGGCAGGTAATACACGATTTCGGGAAAAATCCAGATGATGGCTACAGCCAAGGTCATGATGAAGAAGAAAGGCAGCGCCGCGCGCGCGACGTAGAACATGTCCTTGCCGGTCAGCCCCTGCAGCACGAACAGGTTGAAGCCCACCGGCGGCGTGATCTGCGCCATCTCCACGACCAGCACGATGAAGATGCCGAACCACATCAGGTCGATGCCGGCCGCCTTGACCGAAGGCAGGATCACCGAGGCCGTCAGTACGACCATGGAGATGCCGTCGATGAAGCAGCCGAGGATCATGAAGAGCACCGTCAGCACCGCGATCAGTTGCCAGGGCCGGAATCCCTGCTCGGCAATCCAGGCGGCCATCGCGCGCGGGATGCCTGTAAAGCCCATCGCGACGGTCAGGAAGGCCGCGCCGGTCAGGATGAATGCGATCATGCACGAAGTCTTCAGGGCGCCCATCACGCTGGCGCCGAAGTTGGACCAGGTGAGCGAGCCGCCGACCACGGACAGCAGCAGCGATCCGACCACGCCGAGGACCGCCGCCTCGGTAGGCGTTGCGACGCCGGAATAGATCGAACCGATCACTGCGCCAATCAGCAGCACGGTCGGGATCAGGAAGCGCGCAGCGTAGATTTTCTCCGCCAGCGTGGTGACCTTCTCGCGATTCGGCGTGCGGTCGGGATTCATCAACGCCCAGAGCGCGATGTAGCCGGAAAACAATGTCATCAGCAGGATGCCGGGCAGCACGCCCGCGACGAACAGGCGCGCGATCGATACGTCGGCGGCCACGCCGTAGACGATCATGATGATGGAGGGCGGGATCAGCAGTCCGAGCGTACCCGCGCCTGCAAGCGAGCCGATCGCCATGGTCTCGTCGTAGCCGCGGCCCTTGAGTTCCGGAATAGTGATGCGGCCGATGGTCGCGGCGGTGGCGGCGGAGGAACCGGAAATGGCCGCGAAAATTCCGCAGCCGATGACATTGGTGTGCATCAGGCGCCCCGGCAGCGGCTCGACCCAGGGTGCCAGGCCGCGGAACATGTCCTCCGAGATGCGCGTGCGGAAGAGGATCTCGCCCATCCAGATGAACAGCGGCAGCGCGGTCAGCGACCAGCTCGCGCTCGAACCCCATACCGTCGTGGCCATCAGCGCGCCGGGCGGCGAATTGGTGAACGCGAACATCGCCACCAGGCCCACCGCCAGGAGGGTGACGGCAATCCACACGCCGCAGACCAGCAGCACCGCGAGCACGGCGAGCAGGACCAGCGAGACTTCCCACAGTTCCATGCTAGCGCTCGAACGCCGGGGAGTCGGCCGCCTTCTTGGCGGTTTCCGCGAGCGAGTAAGAAGTCGTGCCGCCGGTCAGCGCTGCCAGCAGGTCGTCGACGAACGCAAGCAGCAGGATCGCCAGGCCGAGCGCCATGCCCGACTGCGGAATCCAGAGCTTGATCGGCACCAGTCCCTGCGAGACGTCGTTCAGCTTGTAGGAGGTCCAGACCATGGCGACACTGGCCCAGGCAAAATAGCCGGTGATCACGGAAGCGGCCGTGAGGCAGACGATCTCCATCGCGCGCCGCCGCCAGCCTCGCAAGCCGCCGATCGCCAGGGTCATGCGGATATGCTCATTGCAGCGCAGGGTCCATGCAAGGCCGAGAAAGGACGATGCGGCCATGCAATAGCCGGCGAATTCGTCGTAGGAATGCGCGGCGAAATCGAGCAGCCGGCTGCCGATCTGGACCAGCGACAATACGGCGATCCCGACCAAAAAAAATCCGGCCAGCAGGCCGGATCCCTTGTAGATCGCGTTTAGCGCGGTGCGCATCCCGCGCGGTTACTTGCGATAGCCCGCGAGAATAGCCTCGCCGTCCGCTCCGGCTTTCTTGGCCCATTCGTCCGTCATCTGCTTGCCAATGGCCTCGAATTCGGCGGTCAGCTTCGCCGACGGCTGCAGAATCTTGATGCCCTTGGAGGCCATGGTCTTCTTGTAGCCCTCGTTCTCCGCCTCGCTGGTCTTCGCGCCGCGCACCTCGGCGGCGGCCGCAGCGGCGAGCACGGCTTTCTGCGTCGCGGCGTCGAGCTTGGCGAACGCCTCCTTGTTCACGAATACCACGTTGTGCGGCAGCATGGCCTGGGTGTCGTAATAGTGAGTCAGGTAGTCCCAGGCCTGCGTGTCCACGCCGGTCGCCCCCGAAGTGATCATTGCGTCGACGAGGCCGGTCTTGAAGGCCTGCGGGACTTCCGGCACCTGGACCGTGGTCGGGATCGCGCCGACCAGTTCGGCAAAGCGTGAGGTCGTCGGGCTATAAGTACGGAATTTGGTGCCCTTCAAGTCGGCCAGCGAATTGAGATCCTTCTTCGTATAGACGCCCTGCGGGGGCCAGGGTACGGAATAGAGGACCTGGATGCCCTGCGCGTCGAGCAGCTTCTCGACGAACGGCCGGGCGACTTTCCAGAGCTTTGCATCCTTCGCATAGCTGTTGGCTAGAAAGGGGTTCGAGTCGAACGCAAATACGGCGTTCTCGTTGGCAAGCACCGAGATCAGGATCTCGCCGATCGGCACCTGCCCGGTCTGCACCGCGCGCTTGATTTCCGGCATCTTGATCAGCGCACCCGCCGAATGGACGGTGATCTGCAGCTTGCCGCCCGTGGCCTTGGCAATCTCGTCGACGAATTCGCGCACGTTCTTGGTGTGGAAGTTGCCGTCGGCATAGGGCGTCGGCATGTCCCACTTGGTCTGGGCCTGGGAGACGCTTGCCAGGGCGGTCGCCGCGATGGCAACGAACAGGGGCTTGAGTTTCATTTTTTTCCTTTGGATTTAATTCTTGAGCAACGCGGCGACATCATCGGCCAACGCCAGCGACGCTGTCAATCCGGGCGATTCGATGCCGAACAGGTTGACCAGGCCCGCGACGCCGTGCTCGGCGGGGCCCTGGATCACGAAATCGGCCGCCGGCTCCCCGGGGCCGGAGATTTTCGGCCGGATGCCGGCGTAGCCCGGCGCGAGCGCGCCGTCAGGGAGCGCCGGCCAGTAGCGCCGTATCGCCGCGTAGAAGCGTTCGGCGCGGCGCGGGTCCACTTCGTAGGCGATATGGTCCACCCACTCTACGTCCGGGCCGAAGCGCGCCTGCCCCGCGAGGTCCAGCGTCACGTGTACGCCGAGGCCTCCGGGTTCCGGCACCGGGTACACCAAGCGTGAAAATGGCGGCCTGCCTGCGAGCGAGTAATAGTTCCCCTTTGCATAGAGCTCGGGTGGAATTTTCCGGTCGGGGAAGCCGGCTACCGAACGCGCAATGCTGGGCGCATGCAGCCCCGCGCTGTTGACGAGCAGCCGGGCGAGGATGGGTTCCGCGCCCTTGACGTGCAATTCAAAGGCCTTTTCCCGAATCAGAACCCTTTCCAGCGGGCTCTTTAACGCCAGCATCGCGCCGGCGGCCTCGGCGTCGCCCAGGTAAGCCAGCATCAGCGCGTGGCTGTCGATGATGCCCGTCGAGGGCGAGTGCAGTGCCGCAACGCAGTGCAGGGCGGGCTCCATCGCCCGCGCCTCGCTGGCGGGAATCTCCACGACGTCGCCGACGCCGTTCTCATGCGCTTTCCTGCGGATCGACAGCAGTTCGACGACCTGGGACTCGGCCGTCGCCACGATCAGCTTGCCGCAGCGCCGGTGCGGCACGCCGCGGCTGGCGCAGTACTCGTAGAGCCGTTGCCGCCCGGCGACGCAGGCGCGCGCCTTGAGCGACCCCCTGGGGTAATAGATCCCGGCGTGGATGACCTCGGAATTGCGCGAACTGGTGTGGGTGCCGATCGCGTCCTCGGCTTCCAGCACCACGACTTCCCGGCCGGCAAGGGCGAGCGCCCGCGCGACCGCCAGGCCGACTACCCCAGCGCCGACGACGACGCATTCGACGCTGTCCATGGCTCCGCCCTATAATAGCGCGCCCCACCAGACCCCCCAGGCGCTTGAACCTCTCTGCGATTTTCTCCAAGACTGGCAAGGGCGTGCAGGAAGCGTCCGGCAAGACCAGCAACTTGTCGCGCGGCGATCGAGCAGTGCTGTCGGCGATCGATGGCAAGACCCCGCTCTCCGAGGTGCAGGGCAAGTTCGAGAAGCTCGCGGGGCCGAAGTTCGAGGCGCTGATCCAGCAGTTCGACAAGGACGGTTACATTCGCGAGGTGTCCTCCGGATCCCAGCCGGCGACGCAAGCGCCGCGCCCGGGGGCACCCGCCGCCAAGGCCGCGCCGCCGCCCCCGAAGCCGGCCGACGACAGTTCCGACGGTCTCGATTTCACGCAGGCCATCAAGCTTCCGCCCAAGGCAGCGGCGCCGAAACCGCCAACGATGGATTTGGCGGCGGCGGCGCGCGCCGATGCGGAGCGCAAGGCGAAGGAACAGCAGGCGACCGACTACAAGGCGCGCCAGGAGGCGGAAGCCAAGGCGAAGGCCGAAGCGGAACTCAAGGCGCGTGCGGCCGCGGAGGCGAGGGCGCGCGCTCAGGCTGAAGCATCCGCCCGCGCGGCTGCCGAGGCGAAGGCGCGGGAGGCGGCCGAAGCAAAGGGACGAGCCGATGCCGAGGCGAAGGCCAGGGCCGAGGCGGAAATGAAGGCGCGTGCCGACGCGGAGGCGAAAACGCGGGCGGAGACCGAGGCAAAGGTCAAGGCGGCGCGTGAGGCCGCGGTACGCATGGCGACCGAGGCTAAGGCGAAGGCCGAAGCCGATGCCAAGGCGAAAGCCGAAGCGGCGGAGCGCGATAAGGCGAAGCTCGAGGCCGAACTGAACGCCAAGCTGGCTGCCGAGCGCAAGGCGCGCGAGGACGCCGAACGCCGTGCGGCGGAGGCGTCCGAACTCGCGCGCAAGGAACTCGAAGAGAAGGCGAAGCGGGACGCCGACGAACTGCGCCAGCGCCTAGAGGCCGAAATGAAGGCCAAGCTGGAAGAGGAACGCAAGGCGCGCGAAGCGGAAGATCGCAAGCGCCGCGAGGAGGAAGACCGGCGGCGCAAGGAGGAGGACGAGCGGCGCGCCAAGGAAGACGCAGAACGCCGCGCCCGCGAGGAGGCGGACCGCAAGAAGCGCGAAGAGGAGGACCGCAAGCGCAAGGAAGAGGATGACCGCCGCCGCAAGGAGGAGGACGACCGGCGCACGAAGGAGGCCAACGAGCGCCGCGTCCGGGAGGAAGCGGACCGCGAAAAGCGCGTGGAGGACGAGCGCAAGCGGCGCGAACAGGACGAGCGCCGCCGCAAGGAAGAGGACGAACGGCGCGCGAAGGAGGAAGCAGAGCGGCGTGCGCGGGAGGATGCGGATCGCAAGGCGAAAGAAGAAGCCGAGCGCAAGGCCAGGGACGAGGCGGACGCGAAGGCGCGCGCGGTGGCCGACTTGGCCGCATCGCTGCCCAAGGTCGAGGTTGCCGCCCCGCCGCTACCGGCAGCCGCGGCCCCAGCCGGCGACCTGGGCGACCTGCTCGGCGACCTGGACTCGTTCGGCAAGCGCGAAGAGGAAGAGCAGAAGGCCAAGGAAGAGGCCGAACGCAAGGCGAAGGAGGAGGCTGCCCGCAAGGCAAAGGAAGCTGCGGAGCGCAAGGAAAAGGAAGAGGCGGACAGGAAAAGGCGCGAGGAAGAGGAGCGCCGCCGCAAGGAGGAGGAGGAAAAACGCGCCAAGGAAGAAGACGAACGCAAGGCGCGCGAGGCAGAGGAGCATCGCAAGGAAGAAGAGGCAGAGCGCAAGCGCAAGGCGAAGGAGGCGCAGGCCGCCAAGCAGGCCGAGGAGCGTGCGGCGAAGGCGGCTGCGCGCAAGAGCGCCGGCAAGGGCGACGACGATGTCGAGATCGGTGACGAAGACCTCGACACGGACGACATCAAGCGCGACCAAAAGGCGCTGGCGGCTCGCGCCGCCGCGCGCGATCGCGAACAGCCGCAGGTCGCGGCGGCAAGCAGTACGCGGCCGAAGAAATGGGGCAAGCCGGCGGCGATTGCACTGTTCGTGCTGCTGGTCGGCGGCATCGGCGCGCTGAACCTGATGCCGGTATCGACCGCCGAATACGAGAAAGCGGCCTCCGATGCCATCGGCCTGCCGGTGAAGATCGGCTCGGCGCGGCTATCCGTGCTCACGGGCGTAGAGATGAAGTTCGAGGGCGTGGCGATCGGTGATGCCGTCAAGATTCGCCTGGTGCGCGGCTTCCCGGAGCTCGGTTCGCTGTTCGGCGCCCGCAAGTCCTTCAGCCGGATCGAACTCGAGGGCGTGTCGGTCTCGCAGTCGCAGATCGCCGATGCCCTGCTCGGCAAGGTGGCGGGCGAAAACCTGCGCATTAGCCGCGTAGTGATCAAGGAACTCAAACTGGATGGGCCGCTGAATCTGCCGCCGCTGGACGTGGACGCGACCGTGGCGGGCGACGGCAGCCTGCAGGCCGTGAAGCTGACGGGCGGCGACAAGCTCACTGCACAGCTATCGCCCAAGGGCGGCGACATTGCCTTCGAGATCAGCGCGGGGTCGCTTGCGCTGCCGTTCGTGCCAGCGCTCAGCCTGTCGGACTTCAGCATGAAGGGCACTGCGAACCGCAGCGGCGTCGCCTCCGCGGATTTCGACGGCCGCGCTTTCGATGGCGTGATCAGCGGCACCACGCGTATCCGCTGGGGCGCGAACTGGACCGTGGACGGCGAGTTGCGCGCGCGCGCGGTGAGGGTTGCGGTGTTTGCACCGGCGCTGGTGTCGGAAGGCAAGGTCGAGGGGCGCGCTGCCTACAGCATGAGCGGCACCACGCCCGCGAGGCTTTTTGAGGGCGCTCACATGCAGGGCGAATTCAAGATTGAGCAGGGTGTGCTCGGCAGCTTCGACCTGACGCGCGCACTGCAGACCGGCGGCTCGCAATCCAGCGGCCGCACGGTGTTTGCCGAGCTGACCGGCCAGGGCGTCTATGACAAGGGCGCGATCCAGCTGCGCAATATCGCCATGACCGCGGGCGCGATGAATGCCGGCGCGAGCGTCGACATCGACGCCAATGGCGGTATCGCGGGCCGCGTCGCCGCCGACGTGAAAACGCCGAACCAGACGCTGCGCGCGACGCTCAACATTTCGGGCAAGGTGCAGGATCCCGTGATCAGGAAGTGACCACGCCCGCCGTTCTCCGCTTCCGCGGCGCCCGCGCGCTGTCGGATTTCCGCCTCGCCAAGCTGGTCCAGGAACTCAGAATCGCGCAGCCCGAATTGCGCGGCGTCTCGGCCGAATTCTGGCATTTCGTTGAAGTTGCCGCCGCACCGGGTGCCCAAGAGCGCGAGCTGCTCGAGCGCCTGTTGCGCTATGGGACGCCGGCGCAGGGGGGCATGCCGGCGGGCGAACTTTTCCTCGTGGTGCCGCGCCTGGGCACCATTTCCCCCTGGTCGTCGAAGGCCACCGACATCGCGCGCAATTGCGGCCTGGAAGGCGTGCGCAGGATCGAACGCGGGACTCTGTTTGCCGTCGACACGAAAGCAAAGCTCGATCGGGCGAAGGTCGGCGCACTATTGCACGACCGGATGACGGAGAACGTGCTGTCGTCCCTCGAGGAAGCCGAAGGATTATTCACGCACGTGGCGCCGCGCCCGCTCGGCCGGGTGCCGGTCGCGAAGCTGGAGGATGCCAACGCGCGCCTCGGCCTCGCGCTGAGCGGGGACGAGATCGCCTACCTGCGCGACGCCTACGGGCGGCTGGGCCGGGATCCCACCGACGCGGAACTGACGATGTTCGCGCAGGCCAATTCCGAACATTGCCGCCACAAGATCTTCAATGCCGACTGGATCGTGGACGGCGAGCGGAAGGAGCTGTCCCTGTTCGCGATGATCCGGCATACGCATGCTGCCAACCCGCAGGGCACCGTGCTCGCGTACGCGGACAACGCGGCTATTGTCGAAGGAAATGTTTCGGAAAGCTTTTATACAGATAAAGACCTTGTCTATAGAAGGCACAGACAAACGGTTCATTTCGTCATCAAATGCGAAACGCATAACCATCCCACGGCAATCTCGCCCTTCCCGGGCGCAGCCACGGGCGCTGGCGGCGAGATCCGCGACGAGGGCGCGACCGGCCGCGGCGCGAAGCCCAAAGCCGGGCTGGTCGGCTACTCGGTGTCCAACCTGCGCATTCCCGGCGCGCTGCAGCCCTGGGAAGCGCAGGATTACGGCCGGCCGGGGCGCATCGTGTCCGCGCTGCAGATCATGATCGACGGTCCGATCGGCGCCGCCGCCTTCAACAACGAGTTCGGCCGGCCGAACCTGGCGGGGTATTTCCGCAGCTTCGAGCAGCCGGTCGGCGGCGTGCAGCGCGGCTATCACAAGCCGATCATGCTGGCCGGCGGCGTGGGCAATATCGCGTCCGGGAATTCGCTCAAGGAATCGTTCGACGACAAGACGCTGCTGATCCAGCTGGGCGGTCCCGGCATGCTGATCGGCATGGGCGGCGGCGCGGCCTCGTCGATGCGTGCGGGCGCGAACACGGAAGACCTGGACTTCGACTCGGTGCAGCGCGGCAACGCGGAAATCCAGCGGCGCGCGCAGGAGGTGATCGACCGTTGTTCGCAGCTGGGAGCGGCCAATCCGATCCTGTCGGTGCACGACGTCGGCGCGGGCGGATTGTCGAATGCATTTCCCGAGCTCGTGCATTCGGCGGGTCGCGGCGCGAGGCTGCAGCTGCGTTCGGCGCCCTCGGAGGACAGCGGCATGTCGCCGCGCGAAATCTGGTGCAACGAAGCGCAGGAACGCTACGTGCTCGCCATCGCGCCGCAGAGCCTCGCGACGTTTGCCGAAATCTGCGCTCGGGAGAGATGTCCGTTCGCTGTCGTAGGCACAGCTACCGCTGAAGGGCATCTGTCGGTGACAGACAGCCAGTTCGACAACAAACCCGTCGACATCGATCTCTCCGTCATCCTCGGCAAGCCGCCGAAATTGCTGCGCGACGTGAAGCGTGTCGCGCCAAAGCTGGAGCCACTGTCGCTCGACGGCATCGAGTTGAAGGAGGCGGCTTACCGGGTGCTGCGCCACCCTGCGGTGGCCGACAAGACTTTTCTGATCTCGATCGGCGACCGCACGGTCGGCGGGCTGTGCTCGCGCGACCCTTTCGTCGGTCCCTGGCAGGTGCCGGTGGCCGATTGCGCGGTCACGCTGCTGGACTACGAGGGATATGCCGGCGAGGCCTTCGCCATCGGCGAGCGCACGCCGCTCGCGCTGATCGACGCCCCGGCTTCGGGGCGCATGGCGGTGGGCGAGGCGCTCACCAACCTGGCCGCGGCGCGGGTCGGCGCGCTGGACCGCGTCAAGCTCTCGGCCAACTGGATGGCCGCTGCCGGCTCGCCGGGCGAAGACGCCGCGCTCTTCGATACGGTGCGCGCCGTGGCGATGGAGCTATGTCCCTCGCTGGGCGTGGCGATTCCAGTGGGAAAGGATTCGCTTTCCATGCGTACCGCGTGGAACGACAAGGAAGTGATCGCGCCTTTGTCGCTCATCGTCACCGCGTTCGCGGCCGTCGCCGACGCGCGCGCCACGCTGACTCCGCGCCTACGAACTGATGCCGGCGAAACGGAACTCCTGCTGGTGGACCTCGGCGCCGGCAAGAACCGGCTCGGCGGCTCCATCCTGGCGCAGGTGTTTTCAAGGTTTGGCGATACGGCGCCCGACGTCGACTCCGCGTCCCGGCTGAAGGGCTTTTTCGAGGCCATGCAGGATCTGAACCGTCAGCAGTTGATCCTCGCCTACCACGACCGTTCGGACGGTGGCCTGTTCGTCGCGGCGTGTGAAATGGCCTTCGCGGGCCGTTGCGGCGTCACCGTCAGCCTGGATGCGCTGGTGTTCGACCAGTGGGGGGATGACGTGGACGGCTTCAAGCGCGCAGACGGCGAACAGCTGGCCGGGCGGCTGCGCGAGCGCGCATTGCAGGCGATGTTTTCGGAGGAACTGGGCGCGCTATTGCAAATCCGCGCGGCGGATCGCCCGCGTGTGATGGACCTGTTGCGCCAGCACGGGCTGGGGGAACATTCATTTTCCGTGGGTTTGATCAATACAAGGGATGAAATTGCTTTCACAACAAATGCAAAGCCCCTGCTGAAGGAGGCGCGCGTCGACCTGCGGCGCGCCTGGTCGGAGACCAGCTACCGCATGCGGCAGTTGCGCGACAACCCGGACTGCGCGCAGGAAGAGTACGACCGGATCCTGGACGTCCAGGACCCCGGATTGTCTTTTCAGCCCGCTTTTGAAATCAAAAGCTTCGCCAAAAGGGGAAAGGCGGGGCCTCGCGTCGCGATCTTGCGCGAGCAGGGCGTCAACAGCCAGGTCGAGATGGCGGCGGCGTTCACGCGCGCCGGTTTCGAGGCGGTGGACGTGCACATGTCCGACATCATCGCCGGCCGCGCTTCGCTCGCGGGATTCAGGGGGCTCGCGATCTGCGGCGGCTTTTCCTACGGCGACGTGCTGGGCGGCGGGCAGGGCTGGGCAAAATCGATCCTTTTCAACGCGCGCGCGCGAGGGGAGTTCGAAGCCTTCTTCGGCCGCCGCGACAGCTTCGCGCTCGGCTCCTGCAACGGCTGCCAGATGATGGCGGCGCTGAAGGAGATCATTCCCGGCGCGCAGCACTGGCCGGTATTCACCGGCAACCGCGCCGCACAGTTCGAGGCGCGCTTCGCGATGGTCGAGGTGGTCGAGAGTCCGTCGATCATGCTGCGCGGCATGGCGGGCAGCCGCATGCCGATCGCCACGGCGCACGGGGAAGGCTTTGCGCTGTTCGAGGATGCGGCGCAAATGAACAAGGCGAGCATCGCGCTGAGGTTCGTCGACAACCGCGGCAAAGCGACGGAAACCTATCCGCTCAATCCCAACGGCTCGCCCGCCGGCATCACCGGCCTGACCACGCCTGACGGCCGCTTTACCGTCGTGATGCCGCATCCCGAACGGGTATTCCGCAACATTCAGATGTCCTGGACGCCCGACGGCGCCGGCGAGGATTCTCCGTGGATGCAGATGTTCTACAATGCGCGCATATGGGTAGACTGACCGAACACCGGCTCGCAGAAAGGGGCGGCGGCAAGTGAGCGTTACCCGCCACGAACCCGGGGCGATCCTCAGCCTGGCCGTCGAGCACGGCAACACCGTCTACCTGGCTGGCATCGTGCCGAAGGACCTGAAGAAGGACATCAAGGGCCAGACGCAGGAAGTGCTGGCGGAAATCGACCGGCTGCTCGCCAAGTGCGGCACGAGCAAGTCGAAGCTGCTACAGGCCACCATCTGGGTCACCGATATCCGCAACCGTGCGCCGATGAACGAGATCTGGACCGCGTGGGTGGATCCGAAGAACATGCCGGTGCGGGCCTGCATCGAGGCGAAACTCGCCGACCCGGCCTGCCTCGTCGAAATCATGGTGGTCGCGGCGAAGTAGTCCGGGTCTCAGGCCGCCGGATTCACGGCCGGCACCGGAGCGGCAGCAGCGCGTTCGGGATATCGGTCTTGTTGACGCCCTTGACGGTCATCTTGTCGGGCACGGTGGCGTTGCCGCACACCCAGGCTACGGGAACGATCGGCGCATCGGCTACGACCGCGGGACGCAGGCTAAGCACCTTGCCCTTGATTGCGCCGTTGGCGCGGTTGCCGAAAGTGATGTGGATGGCGCCGGCCTCCACTTGCACGGCGCTGACGAAATTGCCGACGATCTTGTCGGCTGCGGGCAGTCCTGCGGCGTCGTTGTTTGCCGGAAAGGTCTGCGTGACCGTCCAGCCCAGGGCGATGGGCGTCTTGGCGATGTCCGCCAGCGGCAGCGCCTCGAGGATCTGGTCCTTGATGATCTTTTCCTGCAGGCTGGGAATCGCCATCACCGCGAGGATGCCGACGACGGCCAGCACTGCCATCATCTCGAGCATGGTGAACCCGGGCACCGTTTTGGCGATCCCCGGCATGCCGGTTACTGCCCGTCCTGGGGCTGCAGCGTCCTCTCCAGCTTCTCCTGGCTGTTCTTCTTCTGGAACCGGCCCCAGTAATCGGTGTAGATCTCCTGCATGCGTTTCTTGTTCTCCGCGAACCAGGCGGGCGCGCCTTCGGCGGGCACGATCAGTTTCGTGCCGGACATCCATTCCTTGAACTCCTTCGAGCCCTGGTCGGGCTCGATGGCGCTCTTGACGCGGACCGGCGTCGGGTAGAAGCCGCCGGTTCCCCAGTTGGGCCTGACGATGGCGTAGTACGTCTTGCCGGCCTCGACGTTGGCCAGCATGAAATCGGCGGCGGTGCCGTAGGCCATGAAGACCTTCTGTCCCGGCGTGGTCTCGTAGGCGATCTTGTTGCCGGTTGGCAACTGCCCCATGTAACTCAAATCCCCGTTGACCACCTCGAACAGGTCGCAGGCGATCGCGCCGGCCACGAACGAGGTTCGCATGAACACGATCGTCGCCTTGCCCGCGCCGGGCGCCGCGATCTGCTGGCTGGGCGCATCGCGCATCAGGTTGCTGGCGCATCCCGACATGAGCAGGGAAATAGCGGCCACCGTCGCCACTGCGTACATTCTTTTCATGCCTCCTCCCTTTATCTTTCCTGGAACAGGTTGATGACGCCGTCCAGTCCGGAGTAGTTTAAGGCGTAGCTAGCTTTTGCACGCACCACGGGCTTGGCGCGGTAGGCGATGGAAGTGCCAGCCTCGGCCATCATCTTGAGGTCGTTGGCGCCGTCGCCTATGGCGACGGTCTGCGCACGCGCCGCGCCAAGGCGCTGCGCCAGCTGCCGGAATTTCGCCGCCTTGGCGTCCGCGTCGACGATGCTGCCGAGCACCCGGCCGGTAAGCTTGCCGCCGTCGATTTCGAGGACGTTCGAGAGGGTGTCGTCGAAACCCAGTCGCTGCCTGAGCCGCTCCGTGAAGAAGCTGAAGCCGCCGGAGACGAGGAGCAGCGCGATGCCCTTGTTCTTGCACGCGGCAATGAGCGCTTCCGCGCCGGGCGAGAGGCGAAGTTTTTCCTCGTAGACGTCCTCCAGCGCGCTTTCGCTCATCCCCGCCAGCAGCGCGACGCGCCGGCGCAGGCTCTCGGGATAGTCGATCTCGCCGCGCATCGCCTGCGCCGTGATCGCGGAAATTTCTTCCTTCCTGCCGACCACGCCGCCCAGTTCGTCGATGCACTCGATGGTGATCAGCGTCGAGTCCATGTCCATGGCGACGAGCTTAAGGTCGCCGAAGCGCGGGCTGTCCGGCACCCAGCCGTGGTCGAGCCGGCGCGTCTCGCACCAGGCGGCGACGCGCTCGCGCCGTTGCGCGCCGCGCAGCCGGAAGGCGTGCGCGCCGAGCGGTTCGGGCACGTCCGAGCCGCACAGGTCGGCGATTGCCGCCGCCTCGGCGGCGGCGGCCTCAAGGCTTTGGACGACGAGGGTCGGCGCGCTGGGTGCTGTTGCCTGGATCATTCTTCTTGTCGGCCGTCGGTTCCGGTTTCTGCTGCGCCTGCTCGCGCCAGGACTTTGCCTGCGCGGGATCGGCGGGAATGCCGAGCCCGAGCTCGTAGGCCTTCGCCAGCTCGAGCATGGCGAGCCGGTTGCCGTGGTTGGCGGCGCGGCGGAACCAGGCCGCCGCGCCCTCCAGGTCGCGCGGCGTACCGATGCCCCGCTGCAGCAGCACGGCGAGGAAAAACTGCGCGCCTTCGTTGTCCTGCGCGGCGGCATTGCGGAACCACCTGACCGCCTCGGTGGTGTTCTGCGGCACGCCTTCGCCGTCCAGGTACATGCGCGCGAGCTGCGCCTGCGCGCGCGGCTCGCCGGCTTCCGCCGCCTTCTTCAGCAGCTTCGCCATTTCCACCATGTCCTGCGGCACGCCGACGCCGTTGCCGTAGAGCAGGGCGAGGTTGGTCTGCGCCACGGCGAAGCCCTGATCTGCCGCGAGCTTGTACCATTTCGCCGCCTCGATCGGGTTGCGCAGGACGCCGCGCCCGTCGTAGTACATGGCGCCGAGGTTGTTCTGCGCGCCCGCGTGGCCGGCCTCGGCCGCGCGCAGATACCAGTCATAGGCGGCCTGGAGGTCGCGTACCGGCGGTGCCGTGGTTTCGAGGATGCCGGCAAGCACATACTGGGCCTCGGTGTTGCCGTCGGTCGCGAGCGGCCTCAGCGAATCGATCGCCTGCTTGACGTCGCCGCGCTCGAGCGCGCCCAGGGCGGGCATCAGGTCCTGGTAGACGTTGTCCTTGGCCCTGCTGTCCCTATCCTGCGCCTGCGCGGACGCCGCCATGACTATCAGGCCGATGCAAAGCCAGGATTTCATGCGCGCATTCACCCCGCAAGCGCGACCAGCAGGTCCCTGGCCGCCTGCGCACGCAGCGGCCATTCCGCCATCTTGGCCTCCAGGCGCAGCCGGTCGGGGCCGGCAAGGCGCAGGTTCCTGCGTTTCTGCACCAGCGCAATCACCTTGCCGCGGTCGACCGGCGCATCCTTTTCGAATTGCAGCTGCAGCGCCTCGTGAGTTACGTCGACTCGCGAGACGCCGAGCGGCGCGGCAAGCAGGCGCAGGCGATGCGATTCCAGCAGCACCTTGGCAGGTTCGGGCAGCAGGCCGAAGCGGTCGATCAGTTCCTCGTGCATGCCGTCCAGCTCGTCCGGGCTGCGGCAGTTCGCCAGGCGCTTGTAGAGCGTCAGGCGTTCGTGCACGTCGTCGCAGTAGGTCTCCGGCAGCAGGGCGGGCGCATGCAGCTTGACCTCGGTTGCGCCCTCGAGCGCCTGGTCCAGGTCGATCGCCTTGCCCTCCTTCAGCGCGCGCACCGCGCGCTCCAGCATGCGCGTGTAGAGGTCGAAACCGACTTCCTGGATCTGGCCCGACTGCGACTCGCCGAGCACCTCGCCGGCGCCGCGGATCTCCAGGTCGTGCATCGCCAGGTAGAAGCCCGAGCCCAGCTCTTCCATCATCTGGATCGCCTCGAGGCGCTTCTTCGCCTGGTTCCCCAGGGAATCCAATTCAGGCACAAGCAAATAGGCATAGGCCTGGTGGTGCGAGCGGCCCACACGGCCGCGCAGCTGGTGCAGCTGCGCTAGGCCGAACCTGTCGGCGCGGTAGATGACGATGGTGTTCGCGGTCGGGATGTCGATGCCGGTCTCGATGATGGTGGAGCACAGCAGCAGGTTGTGACGCTGCTGCGTGAATTCGCGCATCACGCGCTCCAGTTCTCGCTCGCGCATCTGGCCGTGCGCCACCGCGATGCGCGCCTCGGGCAGCAGGCGCGCGAGCCTGTCGTGGGCGTGCTCGATGGTTTCGACCTCATTGTGCAGGTAGTACGCCTGCCCGCCGCGGCGCAGTTCGCGCAGTACCGCCTCTCTTACCAGGCCGTCGGATTGCGCCGATACGAAGGTCTTGATCGCCAGGCGCCGCTCCGGCGCGGTGGCGATCACCGAGAAGTCGCGCAATCCCTCCAGCGACAGCGCGAGCGTGCGCGGTATCGGCGTCGCAGTGAGCGTCAGCACGTCCACCTCGGCGCGCAGGCGCTTCAGGGCTTCCTTCTGGTGCACGCCGAAGCGGTGCTCCTCGTCGATGATCGCCAGGCCCAGGCGCTGGAATTTGATCTCGCGCGACAGCAGCTTGTGGGTGCCGATGACGATGTCGATCTCGCCTGCCTGTATCTGCTTCGTTACCGAGGAAATTTCCTTCGCGCTCCGGAACCGGGACAATTCGGCGATGCGCACCGGCCAGTCGGCGAAGCGGTCCCTGAAGGTCTGCGTATGCTGCTCCACGAGCAGCGTGGTGGGACAGAGGATCGCCACCTGTTTCCGGTCGGCCACTGCGACGAAGGCCGCGCGCAGTGCGACTTCCGTCTTACCGAAGCCGACGTCGCCGCAGATCAAGCGGTCCATCGGCTTGCCCGAGGTCATGTCGCCTACCACCGAGCTGATCGCTGCTGCCTGGTCGGGCGTCTCCTCGAAACCGAAGCCGTCCGCGAAGGCTTCCAGGTCATGCTGCTTCACCCCGAAGGCATGGCCTTCGCGAGCGGCGCGTTTGGCATAAAGCTCGAGCAGCTCGGCGGCGGTGTCGCGCACCTGCTTCGCGGCACGCGCGCGCGCCTTGTCCCACTGGCCGCTGCCCAGCTTGTGCAGCGGCGCTTCCTCGGGCTGCGCGCCGGAGTAGCGGGATATGACTTCCAGTTGCGACACCGGCACGTAGAGCTTGTCGCCGCCGCCGTATTCGAGCAGCAGAAACTCCGTCATGCCTTCGCCCAGGTCCAGGTTCACCAGCCCGCCGTAGCGGCCGATGCCGTGCTGCACGTGAACCACCGGGTCGCCGACCTTGAGTTCGGACAGGTCGCGCAGCATCCCCTCCACGTTGCTCTGCTGCTTCGCGCCGCGCGCCTTGCGCCGCGCCGTGCCGGCATAGAGCTCGGCCTCCGTGACGACCGCCCAGCCTTCCGCGGGAACGATGAAGCCGTTGGAGAGCGGGGAAACGGCGATGGAAAGCTTCGAATCCGACTTGAGGAACTCTTCATACGAGGCGGAACCCGCCGGTCGAACGCCGTAGTCCGCGAAATACGCCAGCATCGTTTCCCGGCGGCCCGCCGATTCCGCGCTCAGCAGCACGCGCAGCCGGCTGCTGGCGAGGAAGGTCTGCAGAGCGGCCAGCGGATCCTGCGCGCGGCGGTCGACCGCAACCGCCGGCAGCGGCGAGGCGGCGAAGTCCTGCTCCGGCTCCGCGTCGAGCGATTCGAGCAAGTCGATGCGCGGAAAGCTCTTCGCGCGCGTGAAAAACTCCTCGGCCGGCACGAACAGCTGCGCCGGCGGCAGGAGCGGGCGGTCCGGATCGCCGCCGAGCATCTTGTAGCGCGACTGCGCGTCTTTCCAGAAGGCCTGCACCGCGCCGGAGACGTCGTGGTGGAAGGCGAGCGTTGCGTCCTCGGGCAGGTAGTCGAAAACCGTGGCGAGCGCGTCGAAGAACAAAGGCAGGTAGTACTCGACCCCTGCGGCGGGCACGCCGCTGGAAATGTCCTTGTAGAGACGGCGTTTGGAAGGATCGCCTTCGAACAGTTCGCGCCAGCGGCCACGGAATTTGGTGCGGCCGGCGTCGTCCATGGGAAATTCGCGCGCCGGCAGCAGGCGTACCTCCTTGACCGCATACAGGGTGCGCTGCGAGTCGACGTCGAAGGTGCGGATGGTTTCGACCAGGTCGTCGTCCAGATCGAGGCGGTAGGGCACCGCGCTGCCCATCGGAAACAGGTCGACGATGCCGCCGCGGAAGCAGAACTCGCCAGGCGTCATCACCTGCGTCACCGCGCTGTAGCCGGCGAGCGCGAGCTGGCGGCGCAGCGCGTCCGCATCCAGGCAATCGCCCTGCTTGAGGAAGAAGGTGTAGGCCGCGAGGTAGGAGGGCGGGCACAGTCGCACCAGCGCCGTCGATGCGGGCACGAGCACGATGTCGAAATCGCCGCGCTGGATGCGGTACAGCGTCGCGAGGCGCTCGGACACCAGGTCGTGGTGCGGCGAGAAGCTGTCGTAGGGCAGGGTTTCCCAGTCCGGCAGCAGGCAGGCGCGCAGCTGCGGCGCGAACCAGGCGATTTCCTCCAGCAGGCGGCCGGCATCCAGCGCGCTGGCGCTCAGGACGGCGAGCGGGCGAATGCCTGCCGCGAGGCGCGTCAACGCCAGCGCATCCGAGGAGCCGCTCAAACCGCAGTAGCGTTTCTTGCCGGGTAGGGGGTCTCGATGCATGACAAGAAAGTTGCCGCATGCAATTATACGGCGTTGAAAACACGAAAGAATTCGAATTGGCCACCTACGCGTTGATTCCCGCCGCGGGCTCAGGGACGCGCCTCCGGGGCGAGCAGCCGAAGCAGTATCTGGCGCTGGCTGGCAAGCCGATGCTCTGGCACGCGGTGAAGTCGGTCTGCGTGCCGCCCGTCGAAAGTGTTTTCGTGGTGCTGGCGCCCGAGGATCGCGAATTCGCAAGACACGACTGGAGCGTGTTCGGCGGCACGCTGCAGCCGCTGTACTGCGGCGGCGAGACGCGGCGCGATTCCGTCTACAACGGCCTGGTCGCCTCGATGGCGGCGGTCAATGCGGACGACTGGGTGCTGGTGCACGACGCCGCGCGACCCTGCCTGCCGCGGCGGGACCTGGCCGCCCTCATAGCGGAAACGAGCGGCGACAGCATCGGCGGGATCCTCGCGCTGCCCGCGGCCGATACGGTGAAGAAAGCCGCCAAGGACGAAGCGGGCACGCTGCGCGTGGCCGGCACCGAGGACCGCAGCCAGCTGTGGCTCGCGCAGACGCCGCAGATGTTCCGCGCCGGACTGCTGATGCAGGCGCTCAAGTCCGCCAGGGCATCGGTAACCGACGAGGCCTCCGCGGTGGAGCAGCAGGGGCTGCAGCCGCGCCTGGTCGCCGGCAGCCGTGAGAACATCAAGGTCACCTTTCCGGAGGACCTGAGGATCGCGGAAGCGATCCTTGCAAAGCGATGACGGGCGGGACATGAGAATCGGCCAGGGATACGACGTGCACGCGCTGGTCGCCGGCCGCAAGCTGGTGATCGGCGGCGTGGAAATCCAATACGAAAAGGGGCTCGCCGGCCATTCGGACGCGGACGTGCTTCTGCACGCGATCTGCGACGCCTTGCTCGGCGCCGCGGCGCTCGGCGACATCGGCTCGCATTTTCCGGACAGCCACCCTGAATACCAGGACGTGGACAGCCGCGTGCTGCTGCGAGCCACCGCGAAAAAAGTCGCCGCCGCCGGCTTCAGGATCGTCAATATCGACTCGACCATCGTCGCGCAGGCGCCGCGCATGGCGCCGCACGTGTCGAAGATGACCGGCAACATCGCCTCCGATCTCGGCCTGCAGCCCGCCGCGGTCAGCGTCAAGGCGACCACCACGGAAAAACTGGGCTATATCGGGCGCGGAGAGGGTATTGCCGCGCAAGCCATTGCGCTCATTGAGTAGTTTTTGAATTTAATTTCGAGGATGAAACGATAGATGTATAGCCCCCCATATAACCAAGTACAGGATCGGACTGAGCTGATCCAGTTCCTGCGTGCGAACAGCTTCCCGATCCTGGTGACCGCGACCGGCGGCGTGCTGCACGCTTCGCACCTGCCGATCACCGTTCATGAGAATGACGGGAAGATCGTCATCGACATGCACATGGCGAAGAACAATCCGCAGTGGAAGGAATTCTTCGACGACGAGGTGATGGTCGTCTTCTCCGGGCCGCATGCCTACGTCTCGCCGCGCTGGTATGCAGACACGGAACGCGTGCCGACGTGGAACTACGCCGCAGTGCATGCTTATGGAATCCCGAAAATAATTTCGGATAGAAAGGAAAAACAGGGATCCCAACGGCGATTGATTGAAGGCCTCGACCCGCAATGGTTGCCGAAGTTCGACGCGCTGCGACAGGAATACGTGGATCAGATGCTGGACGGCATCGTCAATTTCTCGATCCTGGTGACGCGCATCGAGACGCGCTGGAAACTGTCGCAGAACCGCGGGCGGCGCGAGATGGAGCTGATCGCCGCCCAGCTGGACAAATCGCCCGATTCAGTCGATCGCGCGCTCGCGGGGCTGACGCGCAAGCACTTCGTCGACAAATAAGCTAGGAGACCTGGATCGTCGGCGGATGGCGCAGCGTCTGGTAGACGACGCAGTACCGCTCGGTCAGCTGGAGCAGCTTGTCGACTTGCTCCTTCGGCGCATCGGTATCGAGTTCGAACCGCAGGCGGATCGCCTTGAATCCGACCGGCGCGCCCTTGTCGATGCCCAGGGTGCCGCGGAAATCCAGGTCTCCTTCGGCATGGACGGTGGCGTCGCGCAAATCTATCCCGATGGCAGTTGCGACGGAGTTCAACGTCACGCCTGCGCAGGCCACCAGTGCCTCGAGCAGCATGTCGCCGGAACAGGCTGACGAGCCGCTGCCGCCGGTCTTGGGATGCAGCCCGGCCGCGACCAGCGCCTTGCCGGTCTCGACCTTGCAGGTCAATCCTTCGCCAAGACGCCCTTTGGCTCGCAGGGTGATCTGCGCTGCTTCAGGCGCGCTGCGGTACTGGTCCTTGAGGGGTTTCTGCAGAGTCCGCAGCTCTTCCGCGTTCATCGTTCGCCTCCTGTTTGGCGAATTCTATTCCGGGGAAGGCGAGCCATAGATACTGCTGCTTCAGCATGTTGTCGACCAGCGCGAACTGGTCGGCCATCGCTTCGCGCAGGGCGCCGCCGTGCTTCAGGCGGTCCAGCTTCAGGCGCGCGTCGGCTTCGCCGCGCTCGATTACCACCGTCAGGCCGGCTTTCTGCGCGAGGCGCATCATGGTGCCGTTCTCGGCCAGGCAGTACATGAACAGCACGCGGTAGCCGAGGTTGGCGGCGTGCAGCACCGAGCGCTGCAGCAGCGCGAAGCCGTAGCCCTTGCTGCGCGAGGAGGGATCGACGCTCACGCCGAGTTCGGCGATCTTTTCGGCCGGATCGAGCGCGAGGTGCGCGACCCCGATCGGGTCCATCGCCGGGCCGTGGATCCCGAATACACTGTCGCGCGCGAAGTCGATGCCTTCGACGTAGGCTCGCACCGCGTTGTCGGCGATGGGGTGGCCGAAGCGCAACCGCCGGTCCTCCCGCGGCAGTTGCATTAGGTGGCGGGCGATGTCGTCGCGATACCTGGCATTTAGCCGCACCACCGCCACGCCGGGCGCGCGGCTGACATTGGGCTGCACCGTTAGCCTGCGGACGGAGCTGCGTGCCGGCCGGGCTTGGTCGCCGGCGCCTTGAAGAGGCGCGCGATTCCCCTGGCGAGGGCGAGCAAAAGGTCGGCCACGGCTTCAGCCCGGGCGAAATGCGCTTTCGCTATCAGGCGCTCATAGCTGCTCATCCGGACCTCATCCAGGCGTCCATGGAAGAACTCCAGATCTTCATTAGTTTTGCTAATCTTTTCATTCATTGCTACTCTCCCGAGAGGTTCACCAATACCCTCCTCTTGTGCAACGCACTATATAGAGTAAATATGCCAATTTAAGTTGCGACGCAGCAATTTATCTTTTCTAGACTCAATGGATAGAAAAACTAACCAAGAAGCGGGGGCTAGATTGCCTCCCCTCAATGCATTGCGGGCGTTCGAGGCAGCGGGGCGCCGCCTCAGCTTCGCCATGGCAGCCAAGGAATTGCACGTCACGCCGGCGGCAATTAGCCACCAGCTGAAGGGCCTGGAGGACTATCTAGGACAGCGCCTGTTTCGGCGCCTGAAACGCGGGCTTGAGCTGACGAGGGCGGGACAGGTTCTGCTGCCCAAGCTGAGCGAAGGCTTCGAGCGCTTGGCCGACGCGGTCGAGGACATGCGCAGCATCGAGGAGGAGGGCACGCTCGCCGTGAGCGCGGCCACTTCCTTTGCGACCCGCTGGCTGGCACCGCGGCTGCACCGGTTCGTCAGCGCGCACCCCGACCTCGATGTGCGCATCAACGCCAGCACGCGCCTGATCGACCCAAGCAAGGACGAGCTGGCATCCGGCGACGCCGCGGCGGGTTCCCCGGTGGAGGACGCCGACATCGTCGTGCGCTTTGGCACCGGCGACTATCCGGGCTTCCGGGTGGACAAGCTGCTGTCGGTTGCGGTGACGCCGATGTGCAGCCCGCGCCTGCTGAAGAGCGGCCTGCCGCTGAAGACGCCCGCCGACCTGAAGCAGCATGTCTTGATCCACGACAACGTGCGCTACGACGACGGCGGCCCGCTGTGGGACGCATGGTTCGAGGCCGCCGGCCTGCCGAAAATGGCCACCTCGCACGGCCTGCGCTTCAGCCACGCCTTGCTCGCGCTGGAGGCGGCGGCCGACGGCATGGGCGTGGCGATGGGCATGCCGGTGCTGGCAGGTTCCGACCTCGCCTCGGGCCGGCTCGTCGCGCCGCTGCCGCTCTCGCTACCGCTCAAGTTCGGTTACTTCATCGTCAGCGGTGCCGACACTGCGGAGCGCGCCGACGTCGTTGCGTTCCGCGACTGGCTGTTCGAGGAAGCGGCGCGCTAGGCCCCGAGGACGAGGCGCGCCGTGAGGCCGCCGCCGGAGCGTGCGCCAAGTTCCAGGCGCCCGCCATGGCTGCGCGCGATGCGGTCGACGATCGCGAGTCCCAGGCCGGCGCCACCGGGTCCGCTGCGCGCTTCATCGAGGCGCGTGAACGGGCGCTTCAGGCGTTCGGTTTCGGCCGCCGGTATGCCCGGGCCGCGGTCGAGCACTTCGATCACCACATTGCCCGCTTCGCGCCGCGCCGCGATTTCGACCGGTTCGCCGGCGTAGCGCAGCGCGTTGTCGACCAGGTTCGATACCGCGCGGCGGACCGCCAGCGGTGCGAAGCGGAATGGCGCGACCTCGCCGCGACGGAATGTCACCTGCCGGTCGCGCTTGCGGTAACTCTCCGCGACTTCATCCAGCAGCAGGTCGAGCTCGCTCTCCAGCTGCGGTTCATCCTCGCCCTTCGCAAAGCTTAGGAACTGCGCGATTACCTTGTCGATTTCCTCCACGTCGGCGCCCATGCCCTCGGCCGCTGCCTGTTCCGCGCCGCTCATCTCGAGGGCGAGGCGCAGGCGCGACAGCGGCGTGCGCAGGTCGTGCGAAATGCCGGCCAGCACCATGGCGCGTTCGCGCTCCATGGCCGCGAGATCCCCCGCCATGCGGTTGAAGGCGCGCGACACGGTGCGCATTTCGAGCGGGCCGGTCTCGGCGAGCGGCGCGGGCGCGCGCCCGCTGCCGACTTCGCCCGCGGCTGCGGCGATCGCCCCCAGGGGCCGGCTGAGCGTGGAGGCGATGAGCCATGCGCCGGCGAGCGCGAGCAGCAGCAGCGCCGCTCCGCCGCCCAGCCATTGCAGGCCGAAGTCCGGTTCGAAGCGCTCGCGCGGCAGCATCACCCAGTATTCGTCTTCATCGATGCCGAAGCTGACCCAGAAGCCCTCTACCTTGTCGCGCGCAAAGGCGAAGCGCGTTTGTTCGCCGAGTTGCTGCTTGATTTTCTTCGACACCAGTTCGAACAGGGCATCGTCGGGCAGCGGCTGCAGGACCTCTCCGCTGGTAACCGGCGCAAGGCGGATGCCTTCGCGCTCGTTCAGCTCGATCAGCAGGTTGCGGCGCAGGACCGGGTCGGCATTCACCAGCGCCGCGCGCGTGAGGTTGATGATGCTGACGGTCTGCTGCGCCAGCTCGCGGGCGCGCGGCTCGCGCTCGTAGACCCGGTAGAGCTGGAAAGTGGCGGCGGCCGAAGCGAGGATCAGCAGCGCGATCAGCAGGAACGACCGCGAGAAAAGGGTCATGCGCGGGTCATGCGGGGCTCACGCGCAGGCTACGGATTTCCGTCCGGCACGAATACGTAGCCGAAGCCCCAGACCGTCTGGATGTGGCGCGGGTGCGCATGGTCGTCTTCGACGATCTTGCGCAGGCGGGAGATCTGCACGTCGATCGAGCGGTCGAAGACGCCGTACTCGCGGCCGCGCGCGAGTTCCATCAGCTTGTCGCGCGACAGCGGCTGGCGCGGGTGCTGCACCAGGACCTTGAGCACGGAATATTCCCCCGTGGTGAGCGCGACCGGCTTGCCGTCGCGGGCCAGGCTGCGCGTGGCGAGGTTGAATTCGAAGGGGCCGAAACTGTGGATTTCGGTCTCGGCGGCCGGCGATCCGGGCGGGCCGGCGGGCTGCCGCCGCCGCAGCACGGCGTTGACGCGCGCCACCAGCTCGCGCGGGTTGAAGGGCTTGGGCAGGTAGTCGTCGGCGCCCATTTCCAGGCCGACGATGCGGTCGATTTCGTCTCCCTTGGCGGTGAGCATGACAATGGCGGGCCCGTTGCCCTGGGAAGCATTTGCCGATCTCAGCCGGCGGCAGATCGCCAGTCCGTCTTCGCCGGGCAGCATCAGGTCGAGCACCACCAGGTCGTAGCGCTCGCGCGCCAGCTGCTTGTCCATGCCTGCTGCGTCGGGTACCGCGCGCGCCTCGAATCCCTGCTCGGCGAGATAGCGCACCACCAGCTCCCGCAGCCGCTGGTCGTCGTCGACGACGAGAATCCTCTTTTTCAGTTCAGTCATGGGTCGCAGGGTATCGCGGCGTTCCTTGCACGATGAAACAACGTGTTACCTCGGACTGCGGTGGACATGAATTGTTACAAAAATCCGGGGCAATCGCATATCCGTCGCACCGCTGCCACGTAACATCTGCAAACCCATGAGGATTCTCGTTTTCCTGCTCCTGCTGTTCGTCTCGCTCCCGCCGGCACTGGCCCAGAACGGCTATCACCCGCACGAGGCAGGGCAGCGGCTGATGCCGCCGCCCGAGCGCCGCATGGGCTGGGAGGAGCGCCAGAAGCTGCGCGAGCAGGTGCGCAGCGGCCAGATGACCCGCGAGGAAGCGCGCGCGCGCTGGCGCCAGCAGCGCGGCTCGGAACCGGGCCGCAGCCCGGAGCAACGCGAGCAGTTGCGCCGCGACGTGATGGATGCCAATCGTGACCTGGAAAAACGTTGAACGCCTGCTGAGCCTGCTGCTCTGCCTGGCGGCCGCGGGCACGCAGGCGGCGCCGAATGCCCCGGCCATGGGCGCCGAAGAGGCTCGCCACCTGCTCAACCGGACGGGATTCGATGCGCGCCTTGCGGACATCAACGCCTTCGCCGTGCTCGACCGCAGGCAAGCGGTCGAGAAACTGCTCGTCGCGGCGCGCAGCACGCCGCTGACGCCGGCGCCCGAGGGTGTCGAGGCCTGGACGCCGCCGTATGTCCGGCGCCAGATGGCTGCGGACGAGCGCAAGCTGTTCCAGCGCGAACAGGTCGAGCGCGCCCTCGCGCTCAAGGGCTGGTGGCTCACGGAGATGCTGACGACCGACTCGCAGCTCACCGAGCGCATGACGCTGTTCTGGCACAACCACTTCACCTCGAGCCTGCAGAAGGTGCGCGACTCGGGGTTGATGTACAGGCAGAACCTGCTGCTGCGCAAGTACGCGCTCGGCAGCTTCGCCGACATGCTGCACGCCGTCGCCAGGGACCCGGCGATGCTGGTGTACCTCGATTCAGCGACCAACCGCCGCGGCCAGCCGAACGAAAACTTTGCGCGCGAGGTGATGGAATTGTTCACGCTCGGCGAAGGCAGGTACGGCGAGGGCGACATCAGGGAGGCGGCGCGCGCCTTCACCGGCTGGAGCATCGACCCGGCCAGCGGCGAATTCCTCTGGCGGCCGTTCCAGCACGATGGCGGCATGAAGACGGTGCTCGGCCGCAGCGGCGATTTCCAGGGCGAGGACGTGATCGAGATCCTGCTCCAGCAGCCGGCCACCGCAGAGTTCGTCGTCGGCAAGCTGTGGAAGGAGTTCGTTTCGCCGCAGCCCGATCCGGCGGAAGTCTCGCGCATCGCGCGGGTCTTCCGCGCCTCGGGCTACCAGATCAAGCCGGTAATGCGCGAGTTGCTGCTGAGCGCCGCGTTCTGGGCGCCGGAAAACCGCGGCGCGCTCGTCAAGTCGCCGGTCGAACTGGTGGTCGGCACGCTGCGGCAGTTCGACGTCACGTTCTCCGATCCGCTGCCTTTCGTCCTTCTGCTGCGCAACCTCGGCCAGGACATACTCTCGCCGCCCAACGTCAAGGGCTGGCCGGGGGGCGAAGCCTGGATCGATACGCGCACGCTGCTCGCGCGCAAGCAGTTTCTCGAGCGCCTGATGCGCGTCGACGAAATGCGCATGGCAGCCGCGCCGATGGCGCGCATTCCAGACAAACTCGCGGAAAAACCCATGGCCGCACGTTTTGCGCGCGCGCTGCAGGACCTGCGCTTTTCGGCGCAGGACTGGATGAAGCCCTACGGCGACAGGGAGGACGCGATGGCGCTGGTGCTGCTGCCGCTGCCTCCGTCGCAGGACGCGGCCCCGGCGCAGTCCGCCGACCGGCGTTTCGATCTGGTGCGCGCGATGGTCGCCGATCCGGTCTACCAGCTCAAATGAAGCGCCGCGAATTCCTGGCCGCCTCCGTTGCCGCGCTGTTCGCGCCCGGGCTCGCGTTCGCGCAGGAAAATTACCGCCGGCTGCTGGTCCTGGTCGAGCTGAAGGGAGGCAACGACGGGCTGAACACGGTCGTGCCGTACGCCGACGGCAACTACTACAGCCTGCGGCCTCGCCTCGGGGTGCCGCGCGACCAGGTGCTGCAGCTCGATGCTCGCGCCGGCCTGCATCCCGCGCTCAGGCCGTTGCTGCCGCTCTGGCAGGCGGGCGAGCTGGCGGTCGTGCAGGGCGTGGGCTATCCGTCGCCGAACCTTTCGCATTTCCGCTCCATCGAAATCTGGGACACCGCATCGCGCAGCGACCAGTACCTGGCGGACGGCTGGCTGGCACGCTTGTTTGCCGAACGGCCGGTGCCCGAGGGTTTCGCGGCCGACGGCGTCGTCGTCGGCAGCAATGACATGGGCCCGCTCGCCGGGCAAGGCGGGCGCGCGATCACGCTCGCCGACCCCGAGCAGTTCCTGCGGCAGGCGCGGCTGGCGAGTTCCGTGGGCAAGCCGCGCAATGCGGCACTGGCTCACATCCTGAAAGTCGAAGACGACATCCTTCAGGCGGCCGCCCACCTGGGCGCCAATCGGACGTTCAGAACCGAATTCCCGCGCAATCCGTTCGGCAATGCCGTGCGCACCGCCGCGCAGCTGGCCGCAAACCCGGCAGGCGTGGCGGTCATCTGCCTGTCGCTGGGCGGCTTCGATACGCACCAGAACCAGCTTGGCGTGCAGCCGCGGCTGCTTGGGGAATTGGCCGAGGGCATTGCCGCGCTCAAATCGGCGCTGGTCGAGGCCGGGCGCTGGGACTCGACGCTGCTGATGACCTATTCGGAATTCGGCCGGCGCCCGCAGGAAAACAACTCGAACGGCACCGACCACGGCACGGCGTCGGCGCATTTCGTGGCCGGCGGCAAGGTGCGCGGCGGCCTCTACGGCGATCAGCCGCGCCTGAACGCGCTCGAAGGCGGCAACCTGAGCTACGCGGTGGATTTCAGGAGTATCTACGCAACCGCGATCGGCCGCTGGTGGGGCCTGGATGCCTCCCGCGCGCTCGGTGCGCGCTACACGCCGGTCGATCTACTAAAGCAGGTGTGAGATCGAATTGGCGTAGTAACGGATAAGCGGCAACTCGGCCGGCCGCGCGGCGAACAGCCCGTCCTTTTCTTCCAGCAGCCGGCGCAGCATGAGCATGCGCAGGCCCACCGCGACGGCGTAGTCCAGGTCCTTGCGCGGAATGTAGACGTGCGCGCCCGCCGCCACCAGCTTTTCGATCAGCAGTTCCACCCCGGACTTCAGTTCCAGTTCCGAGATCGGCTTCAGCTCGTTCTTGAGCAGCACGCTCGCGATGAGCGGGACCGGCACGACCGGCACGATGCTGCCGACGCGCGCCATCAGGTGCTTGCCTAGCGCCGCGATCGCAAGCTTGCGCGCGTCGCCGCCGAGCTTCTGGAAGTCCAGCCCGCGCAGGGTGCAGTATTCCCTCGTCGAGACGGGCGCCCCGAAATTCACGCAGGCGTAGCCGAAGCGGTGCCAGTCGCTCTTCAGCATCAGGCGCAGGTTGTTGCCGACGAAGCCGAGCGTGTTCCACGCGGCCCAGAAGCGGCTGGGCTTGCGGGCGTCGGGATCGGCCGAAAGGAGCAGGGTGCGGTCTTCCAGCACCCGGTCGTAGTTGAGCCCGAGCGGCACGAACACCAGGTCGCGCGCGCCGTCCATCCAGAAGCCGCGCAGCATGTAATCGACGACGCCCAGGCGCGGCTCGCGCATCAGGCCGTCGCGCGTCAGCCCGCCTTCGGGGAAGACCGCCTGCGGCACGCCCGCCTGGGTCGCCATCACGATATAGCGCTCGAGCACTCGGCGGTAGAGATTGTCCTTCGAGTTGCGCCGCACGAAATAGGCTCCCATCGAGCGGATTAGCGCCGACAGCGGCCAGGACCGGGCCCATTCGCCGACGGCGTACGACAGCGCCGCCTGGTCAGCGGCGAGGTAGCCCGCCAGCACATAGTCCATGTTGGAGCGGTGATTCATCACGAACACGACCGTCGCGTTTTCAGGCACCTTCTTGAGCGCCTCCGTATCGACGAAGCCCAGGCGCACCCGGTAAAGACCCTGGGAGAGCTTGCGGCCCAGCCAATTGCCGACCCGGAAATAGAGGTAGGCGTTGAACGCCGGCACGATCTCGCGCGCGTAGCGCTCCACGGCCATCAGCGCCGCGGCGACCGGGACCTTGTGCTGCCTGGCGAATTGTTCGGCTGCAGCCTGCACCTTCGGGTCGCCGACCAGCCGGTGGATCAGCACCTGGCGGCGCGTGCGCTGGAACGGGCGGATGCTGATGCGCAGCCGCGTGGACACCTCTTCGAGCACCACATTGGCGCGCCCAGCCACAAACCAGCGCAGGGCCGGCAGCAGCAGCTTGTCGTAGGCGGCCCAGGCCGCAAGGGCGCCGCCGAGCACCGCCAGCCACAACGGAACAGAGACCAAATCCGTTCACTCCCCCGCGCGTAGGTACGCGCTGAAGTCTATACTGCGGGCCCATGGCGAGCCGCAAGATCCATCCCCTGGCGGACGCTCCGGCGCGCGGCGACCAGGAGCGCATGCTGAAGATGCTGCTCAGCCAGCTCGACGGCATGGTCTACCGCTGCCGCGACGACGAGTTCTGGACCATGGAGTTCGTGAGCGAAGGCTGCCGCGCGCTCACCGGCTACCGGCCCGAGGACCTGCTGTTCAACAGCCGGATTTCCTACGAAGAGCTGACGCACCCGGAGGATCGCGCGCGCGTGCGCGCGGCGATCCGCGACGCCATCGCGGCACAGCGGCGTTTCGACGTCGCCTACCGCATCCTGCGGGCGGACGGCTCGGTGCGCTGGGTCTCCGAGCGTGGCGCGGGCGCGTTCGGGCCGGACGGCAAGCTGCAGGCGATCCAGGGCTTCATCGAGGACATCACCCGGCAGCGCGAAGACGAGCAGGCGCTGCGCGATGCCGAGCTGCGCTACCGCAGCATCTTCGAGAACGCGCTCGAAGGCATCTTCCAGACCACGCCCGAAGGGCGCTACCTGAGCGCCAACCCGGCGCTGGCGCGCGTCTACGGCTACGAATCGCCGGCCGCGCTGATGGCGGCGCTGCAGGACATCGAGCAGCAGCTGTACGTCGATCCCGGCCGGCGCGAGGAGTTCATGCGGCAGATGCGCGCGCACGGCCGGATCGCGAATTTCGAATCACAGGTGCGTACGCGCGACGGCAGCATCATCTGGATTTCCGAAAACGCGCGCGCGGTGCGCGATGCCGAGGACGTCATCCGCTATTTCGAAGGCACCGTCGAGGACATCACCGAGCGCAAGACGCAGGAACGGCGCATCGCGCACCAGGCGACCCACGACCGCCTGACCGGCCTGCCGAACCGCTACCTGCTGCAGGACCGCATCGAGCAGGCGATCCGCCAGGCGGCGCGCGAGAAGACCCATGTCGGCATGCTGTTCATCGACCTGGACCGCCTGAAGCAGGTGAACGATACGCTCGGTCACCAGGCCGGCGACGAGTTGATCCGCATCGTCGCGCAACGGCTGCGCCGCTGCCTGCGCACCGGCGACACCGTCGCGCGCATCGGCGGCGACGAGTTCGTGCTGCTGCTGCCGGGCCTGCTCACGGTGGAGTCGATGGCGCAGGCGAAGCGCCGCGTGCTGGACGCGACCGGCGCGCACTGCACGATCGAGGGTCGCGAAGTATCGACCTCCTGCAGCGTCGGCGCGAGCGTCTACCCGCAGGACGGCCTAGACGCCGAGGCGCTGCTGCGGCGCGCGGACGAGGCGATGTACCTGGAAAAGCAGCAGCGGCGTTAAAGCAGCGCGCGTTTTACCGCGTTGGTGACGGCGCGCGTATCGTGCACGCCGCCCAGGTCCGGAGTGAATACCTGTTCTTCCGTCGTTCGCTCGATCGCTTTCATCAGGCGAGCAGCGGCCTTGGATTCGCCCAGGTGCTCGAGCATCATCGACGCTGTCCAGAAGGTGGCGATCGGGTTGGCGATGCCCTTGCCGGTGATGTCGAAGGCTGAGCCGTGGATCGGCTCGAACATGGAAGGAAACTTCCGCTCTGGGT
Organism: Burkholderiales bacterium; assembly: GCA_035499575.1. Lineage (GTDB taxonomy): Bacteria > Pseudomonadota > Gammaproteobacteria > Burkholderiales > SG8-39 > RBG-16-66-20. Next base: position 32,254 of record DATJYN010000037.1, read on the forward strand.
TGAGGTTGGCGGTCGGCGCGATGCCGAGCGAGCCGGTCAGGGCGGCGGCGAGGTCGGAGAGGATGTCGGCGTGCAGGTTGGAGGCGACGATGGTGTCCAGGGTCTCGGGCTTCAGCACCATCAGCGTGGTGACCGCGTCCACCAGCACGCGATTGGTCTTCACGTCCGGGTATTTTTTCGCCACTTCGTAAAAGATCTCGTCCCAGAGCACCATGCCATGGCGCTGCGCGTTGGATTTGGTGACCAGCGTCAGGTGCTTTTTCCTTCTTTTTCTTGCAACCTCGAAAGCAAACCGGTGAATGCGCTCGACGCCCACCCTTGTAAAGACCGAAGTCTCCGTCGCCAATTCCTCCGGCAATCCCTTGTGCACGCGCCCGCCGGAGCCGGAATATTCGCCCTCCGAATTCTCGCGGACGATGAGCCAATCTATTTTTTCGCCGCCTTTCAGTTTTGAATCTATGCCCGGCAATACCCTGGAAGGACGGACGTTCGCGTACTGGTCGAAGCCCTGGCAGATCGGCAGGCGCAGGCCCCAGAGCGAAACATGGTCGGGCACGTCGGGCGAGCCGACCGCGCCGAAGAAGATGGCGTCGAACGTCTTGAGCTTTGCCAGCCCGCCCTCGGGAATGTAGGCGCCGGTCCTCAGAAAGCGTTCGGAACTCCAGTCGAAGGATTCGACATCGAGATTGAATTTTTCATTTTCCGAAAGGAAATTCAATATCTCGATGCCGGCGGCAATGACTTCCTTGCCGATTCCGTCCCCCGGGATCGACGCAATCCGGTAGGACTTCAAGCGGCCCTTTTCGATTGCCCGCGCACCGCGTTCGCGATCGCGGCGCCGACCTCGGCGGTCGAGGCCTTGCCTTTCATGTCGGCAGTGTGCGGCCCGTCGATGATCACGCGCTCGATGGCGCGCACCACGTCGGCTGCCGCTTCCGGATGGCCGAGGTGCTCCAGCATTAGCGCGCCGGACCAGATCTGGCCGATCGGGTTGGCGATCTTCCTGCCGGCGATGTCCGGGGCCGAGCCGTGCACCGGTTCGAAGATCGACGGCGCTGTGCGCTCCGGGTTGATGTTGCCCGAGGGCGCGATGCCGATCGTGCCCGCGGTGGCGGGCCCGAGGTCGGAGAGGATGTCGCCGAACAGGTTGGAGGCGACGATCACGTCGAAGCGGTCCGGGTTGAGCACCATCTGAATGGACAGGCCGTCGACGTGGTACTGGTCAGCGCGGATGTCGGGGTATTGCCTCTTCATCTCCGCGAAGCGCTCGTCCCACCAGGGCATCGTGATCGAAATGCCGTTCGACTTGGTGCAGGAGGTGACGTGTTTCTTGCGCGTCTTGGCGAGCTCGAAGGCGTACTTCATGATGCGGTCCGTGCCCCTGCGGCTGAACACGGACAGCTGCGTCACGACTTCCTGCGGCGTGCCCTCGAACATGCGGCCGCCGACGTTGCCGTATTCGCCCTCGGTGTTTTCGCGGATCACGTAGTAGTCGATATCGCCGGGCTTGCGGCCCGCGAGCGGGCAGGGCAGGCCCTCGAACAGGCGCACCGGCCGCAGGTTGACGTAGAGGTCGAACCAGCGCCGGAAGTTGATCAGCAGGCCCCAGGCGGAAATGTGGTCGGGGACGATGGCCGGGTTGCCGACCGCGCCGAAGTAGACCGCGTCGTAGCCGCGCAGGATTTGCTGCGCGTCGTCCGGGCACATCTTGCCGTGCGCCTTGTACCAGTCGCAGCTCCAGGGGAATTCCCGCCATTTGAAGGAAATGCCGTGCTTGGCGCCGACGGATTCCATCACCCGCAGGCCTTCGGGCATCACTTCGCGCCCGATGCCGTCGCCGGGGATCACTGCGATTTTGTGTTCGGTCATGAACACAGTATAACTAAGCGCCGATGAAATTTGCCGCCTTGGAAACCTCGACCGAGTGGTGCTCGGCCGCCCTCTGGATCGACGGCGAGATCCTGTCGGCGGAGGAGCGCGCCGGCAATCGCCATTCCGAACTCGTGCTGCCCATGCTGGAAGGTCTTTTGATCAAGAAAAACATCGCCATCGCAGAGCTGGACGCGATCGCCTTCGGCGCCGGCCCCGGATCCTTCACCGGCTTGCGCGTCGCCTGCGGGGTCGCGCAGGGGATCGCTTACGCGGGCGGCATCCCCGCCATCGGCATTTCGACGCTGGCAGCGATGGCGGAGGAGTCGGGCGGCGTGCGCGTCGTCGCCTGCCTCGATGCGCGCATGCGCGAAGTGTATTATTCCGCGCTCGAACGCATGGACGGGAAACCCGGCGGCCGCTGGCTGGAAGTCGTTCCCGCACTGTGCGCCGCTCCCGCGGCCGTGCCGAAACCGCCGGGAGAGGGTTGGATCGGCTGCGGAAACGGGTTCGCCGCCTACGGGCCGATGGGCTACGCCAAAGTGATTCCGGACATCCATCCCACTGCCATGGCGGTCGCGCGCCTCGCGGCGCCGCGTCTCGCGGCTGGCGAAGGCGTGGACGCGGCGCAGGCCGTCCCCGTTTACCTGCGCGACAAGGTCGCATTTACCGAAGCGGAGCGCGGCGCATGAGCGCGGTGCTGAAGCACGAGCCGCGGCTCGCCTTGATGCGCGATGCCGATTTGGACGACGTCCTGACGATCGAGAATGCGATCTATTCGCATCCCTGGACGCGCGGCAACTTTGCCGATTCGATCCGCTCCGGCTACCAATGCTGGACCTGGCGCAGCGGCAGGGAGCTGCTCGGCTATTTCGTGCTGCTGGTCGCCGCGGGCGAAGGCCACTTGTTGAATCTATCGGTGGCCGCCGGACACCAGCGCAACGGGCATGGCAGCACGCTGCTGGAGGAGGCCATGCGCCTGGCGCGCGGGCGCGGCGCGCATCATGTCTTCCTCGAAGTGCGGCCGACCAACGCGGGAGCGAAGGCGCTGTACAGCCGTTTCGGCTTCCGCCAGGTCGCCGTGCGTCCCGGCTACTACCCGGCGCATGAGGGGCGCGAGGATGCGCTGGTACTGACGCTCGCCCTATGAGCCGCCGCAGCGAAGTGCTGAAGGAGATGGGCTTGGCTCCCGTATGGAGGTTGAGGAATTCCGCGGCCGCTGAACCGCCTTTCCCCCCGGCCGAAGAGCAGGCCCATCCTCGAAATTCGGTTGAGCAAATGGATTGGCCGCAACTCAAGGCCAGGGTCGCCGGCTGCACCGATTGCAAGCTGCGCGCCGGCTGCCGGCAGACCGTGTTCGGCGTCGGCGACCCAAACGCGGACTGGCTGCTGGTCGGCGAGGCGCCCGGCTCGGAGGAAGACCGGCTGGGCGAGCCGTTCGTCGGACAGGCGGGCAAGCTGCTCGACAACATGCTCGCGGCGATCTCCCTCAGCCGCGGCAAGAATGTCTACATCGCCAACGTGCTCAAGTGCCGGCCGCCCGGCAACCGTGATCCCGAGCCTGACGAAGTGGCGAAGTGCTCTCCGCATCTTCTGCGGCAGATCGGACTGATCCAGCCAAAATTGATCCTGGCGATGGGGCGCTTCGCCGCGCAGACGCTGCTGGGTACGGACGCGACCATCGCGAGCCTGCGCGGGCGGGTGCATCAGTACGCCGGGGTGCCGCTCATCGTCACCTACCACCCGGCCTACCTGCTGCGCAACCTGCCGGACAAAGCCAAGGCCTGGGCCGACCTGCGCTTCGCCGTGAAGACGATCGCCGGAGGCTAGCGGTGCCCGCTCTCGGAGCGGGCGAAGGCGAGCAGTTTTTCGATCTGGTCGGCGTGCTTGCGGTGGCTATGCTGGTACCAGCGCAGGATCAGGTACATCGCGGCGGCGACGAACAACCCGAACATCGCGATCACGACATAGATGGACAGCCCTGAGGCAAGCAGCAGCGAGTAGGCCGCAATCATTACCAGGATCGAGGAGTTCTCGTTGAAATTCTGCACGGCGATCGAGCGTCCGGCGCCCACCAGGTGGTGGCCGCGGTGCTGCAGCAGCGCGTTCATCGGCACCACGAAGAAGCCCGCCAGGCCGCCAATCAGGATGATCAGCGGTACCGCCAGCCAGACCGAGCGCACCATGTCCATCAGGATCACGATCAGGCCCATGGCGATGCCGAGCGGGATCACCTTTGCGGCCTGGTCGAGGCGCACGGTAATCGACGCCAGTACCGCGCCCGCGGCGATGCCGAGTGCGCAGACGCCCTGCAGCATCGATGCATCGGACAGGTTGTAGCCCAGCGCCGCCGCCGACCAGTCGATGACGATGAACTGCAGCGTCGCGCCCGCGCCCCAGAACAGCGTGGTCACGGCGAGCGACACCTGGCCGAGCTTGTCCTTCCAGAGGCTTTCGATGCAGCGTACGAAGTCGCGCAGGGTTTCGCGGGGATGGCCCGGCAGCAGCTTCATCGGCACTCCGGTGCGCGGGATGTACAGGTTGAACAGGGCGGCGACCGCGTAGATCACGATGATGATCGCGACCGCGGCGTCGGGCGGGGTATCGATGCCGGTATCGATGAACGGCAGGTCCAGCCCAAGCAGCACGTCGGCGACGCCGGTGCGGATCAGGAACCCGCCGAGAACGACGCCGAGGATGATCGATGCCACCGTGAGCCCTTCGATCCAGCCGTTGGCCGCAACCAGCTTCGAGTGCGGCAGGTATTCCGTCAGGATGCCGTACTTCGCCGGCGAGTAGGCCGCCGCGCCCAGGCCCACGAGCGCGTAGGCGATGAGCGGGTGGACGTCGAACAGCATCAGCGCGCACCCGGCGATCTTGATGGTGTTGGCGACGAACATCACCGTGCCCTTGGGCAGCCGGTCGGCGAAGGCGCCGACAAAGGGCGCCAGCACCACGTAGGAGATGACGAAGAAGAATTTCAGGTACGGCGTCACCCAGGCGGGTGCATCAGCCTGCATCAGCAACGCGATCGCCGCCACCAGCAGCGCGTTGTCGGCAAGCGACGAAAAAAACTGCGCCGCCATGACGATGTAGAAGCCCGATCCCATGCGGCGGTTCTTATAGCATGGCACGCCACGCCTTGCGCGGCCCTGGATGACCTTTGCGCGTGCGGCGGGTATCCTGCCGCCCATGCCCAGACCCATTCGAGTGACGATCAGTTCGGCTGCTCTCGCGCACAACCTCGCGGTCGCTCGCGAGCACGCGGGGCCGGCGAAAATCTGGGCGATCCTCAAGGCGAACGCCTATGGGCACGGGCTGCTGCGCTGCGCGCAAGCGCTGGGCGCGGCCGACGGCTTTGCAGTGCTCGACTTCGTCGAAGCGCTGCGGCTGCGCAGCGCGGGCGTCGGCAAGCCGATCCTGATGCTGGAGGGCTTCTTCAAGCCCGAAGACGTCGAACTGATGGCCAGGCACCGGCTGACGCCGGTGATCCACAACATCGAGCAGATCGAATTGCTGGAAAAAAGCCGCTTCGAAGGCAAACTGCCGGTCTACCTCAAGGTCAACAGCGGCATGAACCGGCTCGGCTTCACAGTCGACAACATCCGCCTTGCGTGGAATGCGCTCGAAGCGCACGCCGGCGTCGACTCGGTCACTTTGATGACGCATTTCGCGGACGCCGACGGCGAGAGCGGCGTGGCCGCACAACTGCAGTGGTTCAACGAACTGACCCAGCCCTTCGATGCGCCGCGCTCGCTGGCCAACTCCGCGGCGCTGCTGCGCTTTGCCGAGGAAACCCGCGCCGACTGGGTGCGGCCCGGCATCATGCTCTATGGCTGCTCGCCGTTCGGCTTCAAGAGCGCCGAGGAGATCGGCCTCAGGCCGGCGATGACGCTGACCTCCGAAATCATCGCGGTGCAGCACCTGCAGGCAGGGGAGTACGTCGGCTACGGCCGGACCTACCAGGCGACGCAGGAAATGACCATCGGTATCGTCGCCTGCGGCTACGCCGACGGCTATCCGCGCCATGCGCCCAGCGGCACTGCGGTGCTCGTCGCCGGCGAGCGCACGCGCACCGTCGGCCGCGTCTCGATGGACATGATGTGCGTGGACATCAGCGACATTTCCGAGGCATACATCGGGTCGCCGGTAACGCTCTGGGGCGAAGGCCTGTCTTGCGACGAGGTCGCGGCCTCCGCGGGCACGGTGAGTTACGAGTTGCTTTGCGCGCTGTCTTCGCGAATACCGGTGGTCGAAACCTAGTGGCGAAATCCAAGTCCGCCTACGTTTGTTCCGATTGCGGCGCGACGGCACTGCAATGGTTCGGCGCCTGCCCGTCCTGCGGCGCCGCGGGGACGCTGGTCGAGACGATCGCCGATCGCGGCACGTTAAAACGCGTCACGGGAACGGCACCCGGCGCCATATCGCTGGACCGGGTCGAAACCCGGGAACTGGAGCGGCTTTCGACCGGCATCGACGAGTTCGACCGCGTCCTTGGTGGTGGTCTCGTGGCGGGGCAGGTAGTGCTGATCGGCGGCGATCCGGGGATCGGCAAATCGACGCTGCTGCTGCAGGCCCTGTCGCTGATCGGCGCTGCGCACAGCACGCTCTACGTTTCCGGCGAGGAGTCCGCCGAGCAGGTCGCCCTGCGCGCGCGGCGGTTAGCGCTCGATGCGCGCCCGGTGAACTTGATCGCCGAAATCCAGCTGGAGCGCATCGCGGCGGCGCTGGATGCGCAGCGGCCGCAGGTCGCGGTGGTGGATTCGATCCAGACGCTCTGGTCCGAGGCGCTGCAATCGGCGCCCGGCTCGGTAGCGCAGGTGCGCGAGTGCGCGGCGCAGCTCGCGCGACACGCGAAGAAGAGCGGCACCGCGCTGTTCATCATCGGCCACGTCACCAAGGAAGGCACCATCGCCGGCCCGCGCGTGCTCGAGCACATCGTCGACACGGTGCTCTATTTCGAAGGCGACACGCATTCCAGCTTCCGGCTGGTGCGCGCGGTGAAGAACCGCTTCGGCGCCGTCAATGAACTCGGCGTGTTCGCCATGACCGACAAGGGCCTGCGCGCGGTCACCAACCCGTCGGCGCTGTTTCTCTCGAACCACGGCAAGGACGTGGCCGGTTCCTGCGTGCTGGCGACGCTCGAAGGCACGCGGCCGCTGCTTGTCGAAATCCAGGCGCTGGTGGACAGCGCGCACACGCCCAATCCGCGCCGCCTGTCGGTCGGGCTGGAGCAGAACCGCCTGGCGATGCTGCTCGCGGTGCTGAACCGCCACGCCGGAATTCCGACCTGGGAGCAGGACGTATTCGTGAACGCGGTGGGCGGTGTGAGAATTGCCGAGCCTGCGGCGGATCTGGCCGTTTCCCTCGCCATCGTTTCTTCCCTGACGGATAGGGCGATTCGAGGCAAAACGGTGGTGTTCGGCGAAATCGGCCTCGCCGGCGAAGTCCGCCCCGCGCCGCGCGGCCAGGACCGCCTGAAGGAAGCCGCCAAGCTCGGCTTCGAGAAGGCGATCGTACCCAAGGCCAACCTGCCGAAGGCGAATATTCCTGGGATCGAGGTACTCGCCGTCGAGCGCGTGGACCAGGCGGTCCAGGTCCTGCGCAATCTGTGAGGGTCGTCGCGGTCACAGGCGGCGCGCAGGGCATCGGGCGCGCCGTCTGCCTGTTCTTCGCCAACGCGGGCTACGCGGTTTCACTCGCGGATCCCGATGCGGCCGCGGGACGCGAAGTCGCGAAGATGATCGAGAAAACGGGCAGCAAGAGCCTTTTCGTGCGTACGGACGTCGGCGTGGCGTCGCAGATCGCCCGTTGGGTGGCACGCACGGTAGGCGAGTTCGGTTGCCCCGACGCGCTCGTCAACAATGCCGGCATCGGCCGGCGCGCACCGTTCCTCAAGCTGAAGGCGCGCGATTTCGACCACGTGATCGCCGTGAACCTGCGCGGGACGTTCCTCTGTTCGCAGGCCTTCGCAAAGCATATGGCGAAGCGCGGCCGGGGAGGCGCCATTGTCAACATCGCCTCGACCCGGGCCTTCATGTCGGAGCCGGGCACGGAGGCCTACACGGCGTCGAAAGGCGGTATCGTCGCGCTCACCCATGGCATGGCGATGAGCCTCGGGCCAATGGGCATCCGCGTGAATTCCGTGAGTCCGGGATGGATTGAAACGCGCGACTGGCAATACTCGCGGCGCTCGCGAAAGCCGCTACATTCGAAAAAGGACCGGCTGCAGCATCCGGTCGGCCGCGTCGGCCGCCCGGAGGACATCGCCGAAGCCTGCTTCTACCTCGTCGAGCAGGCCGGTTTCATGACCGGCCAGAACGTCACGCTCGACGGCGGCATGACCGCCAAGATGATCTACGAGGAATGATCAGACCGGGGGCGGGTTTCTGTCCGAGAAAGTACCACGCTGGTGCCAGTACGGGTAGGGCAAGGTCACCGCACTCGCCGCGTCCAGCCTGGCGATTTGCTCCGGCGCCAGTTTCCAGCCGACAGCGCCGAGGTTCTGCTTCAGCTGCTCTTCATTGCGTGCGCCGATGATCAGCGTGGACACCGACGGACGCTGCAGCAGCCAGTTGAGTGCGATCTGCGCGTTCGTCTTGCCGGTGTCTTTCGCGATCGCGTCGATCACGTCCACGATCTTGAACACGTGCTCGTCCGGCACCGGCGGGCCCTTTTCGACGACGAGCTGGCTTTGCAGGCGACTGTCTTTCGGCAGCGGCTGGCCGCGGCGCAGCTTGCCGCCGAGCCGGCCCCAGCCGAGCGGGCTCCAGACCACCGCGCCCACGCCCTGGTCAACGGCGAGCGGCATCAGCTCCCACTCGTAATCCCGCCCGACCAGCGAGTAGTAGGTCTGATGCGCAACGTAGCGCGCGAGCCCGTACTTTTCCGACACCGCGAGCGACTTCATCAGGTGCCAGCCGGAGAAATTCGAGCAGCCGATATAGCGGATCTTGCCGGCGCGCACCAGGTCGTCCAGCACGCCGAGCGCTTCCTCGACCGGCGTCAGCGCGTCGTAGGCGTGCAGCTGGTAGAGATCGATGTAGTCCGTGCCGAGCCGCCGCAGGCTCGCATCGACCGCGTTGATCAGGTGGTATCGCGTGTGGCCGAGCTGGTTCGGCCCGGGGCCGCGACGGAAGCTGCCCTTGGTGGAGATGATCAGGTCATTGCGGCGTCCCTTGATGGCCTGGCCGAGGATTTCTTCCGCCATGCCGTTCGAATAGCCGTCCGCCGAATCGAACATGTTGAAGCCGGCTTCGAGGCAGATGTCCACAAGGCGCGTCGCTTCCTTGACGTCGCTCGCACCCCAGGCCTTGAAGAATTCGTTGCCGCCGCCGAAGGTGCCGGTGCCGAAGGTGAGCGCCGGAACCATGAAGCCGGAGGCGCCGAGTTTTCTGTATTCCATCAAATGCTCCTTGAGATCGATTCCGCGGCGCGGATTCCACTGCGTACGGCAGCTTCGAGTGTAGGCGGGTATTCGGGGTCGAGATAGTCTCCGGCGAACAACAGATCTTTGTCCATCCTGAATTCCATGCGCCCGACGCGTGGAACGCAGGCGATGGTAGCGCGCTTTTCGGCGATCACGCGCGTCCATTGCGGATCGGGCAGGCCGGGCAGCGCCGTCTTCAGTTCATGGTGGCAGGTGGCGGCGAGCTCTTCCTGCGTCATCTGCTGATGATCGCCCTGCGCGCTGATGACGCAGGCGAGCAGGCCGCGTTCGCCCGTCAGTGCGGCGCGGTCGAACGCCCATTGCACCAGCCCGTCGGAGAAACCCAGCATGGGAAACGGCAGCACTACGGAGTCTGGATACTGCAAGTAGCAGGTGTAGATCGGCTGGTAGGCGTATTCCGGCGCAACGTCGGGCAGCAGGGACTTCAGCTGATGAGGGCCGACCGCGACGATGACCCGCGCAAATTCGTTTTTCAGTTCGGCGATGTCCCTCACGGGAGCGCCGGTGCGCATCTCGCCGCCGTGCGCGCGCAAGTAGGCGGCGGCGGGTTCCGGAAAAAGTTTCGACAAATCGACGCGCGGCAGCAGCAGGTCGCTGGCGCCGGAGGGCCCGGCGAGCGAATCGCGCAGGACGGTGGCGAAGACCTGCGCCGATGCCTGCTCGGGCGGGGTATTGAGCGCGGAGACGCACAGCGGGCGCCACACATAGTGGCCTATGACGCCGTTCTGGCCGTGACAATCCAGCAGCTTCGTAACCGGCATATCCCGATCGAGCCGGAAGCGGGTCTTGCGCAGGGCGAGCATGAATCGCACGACGCCGATGCGCTCCCGCAGCGGAATTTTTCCGGATAACAACAATCCCGCGACGCCGCGTATCCGGAAGCCGTCGGCGTAGCGCAATTCGAGGGGCAGGCGCAGGAGGGCTTCGCGCGGCACGCCGACCAATCGCATCAGGCGCAGGAGTTCGGAGTACGCACCGATCAGGATGTGCTGGCCGTTGTCCAGATCGCGGCCTTCGGTCTTCACCCGGCGCGCGCGGCCTCCGGGTACAGGGCCGGATTCGAATACGGCGACTGGAACGCCGCGCTCGGCCAGCGTCACCGCCGCAGCCATCCCCGCGTAACCCGCCCCGACGATGGCTACGCGCCGATCCAAGTTTTCCAGGCCAGCCAGAGCTTGCGCAGCGGCGTGAGCGAAGTGCGCTGGGTGAGGACCTTGAAGCCTTCGCTCTCCACCTCGGCCAGCGTCGCGCGGTAGATCGCCGCCATGATCAGGCCGGCGCGCTGCGGGCGGCGGTCGCCGGCAGGCAGGCTTCGCATGGCGTTTTCGTAGAAGGATTCTGCGCGCCGCGCCTGGAACGCCATGAGTTTGCGGAAATTGTCCGAGTCCCTGGCCTGCAGGATATCCGCCGCCGGTACTTCGAAGCGCTTGAGTTCGTCCATCGGCAGGTAGATGCGGTTCTTGCGCGCGTCCTCGCCGACGTCGCGGATGATGTTGGTGAGCTGGAACGCGGTGCCGAGGCTCTTCGCGTAGTCGAGCGTGCGCGGGTCGCTGTAGCCGAAGATCCCCGCGGCCAGCAGCCCGACCGCGCCCGCGACGTGGTAGCAGTAGCGCTCCAGGGCGGCGAAATCGAGATAGCGCGTCTGCGTGAGATCCATCTCCATGCCGGCGATGATTTCGTTCAGCCGTTCCGCGCCGATCTGGAATTTCTCCGTGAACGGGCTGAGCGCTTTGGTGACCGGATGCTGCGGCCTGCCCGCGTAGAGCCCGGCGACCTCCGAGCGCCACCAGCCGAGCTTCGCGTGCGCTATCTGCGCGTCCGAGCATTCGTCCACCACGTCGTCCACCTCGCGGCAGAAGGCGTACAGCGCGGTGATTGCGCGCCGGCGCTCCGGCGGCAGGAACAGGAACGAGTAGTAGAAGCTCGAGCCGCTCGCCGCCGCCTTTTGCTGGCAATACTCGTCCGGCGTCATAGTGCGCGCGCGAACAACAGCGGCCAGTCGAACCAGCGATGCACCGGCCGGCGGCGGAACATGTCGTAGTCCGCCTGCTCGAGTTTTTCCAGGATGCGCAGCCCGCCTTGCATGGTGATGGCAATTTCCAGGCGCAAGCGGCCCGAAAGCGCACCGAGAAGGGGTTTTCCCTCCAGCATCATGCGCCGCGCCCGGTCGACTTGAAAGCGCATGAGGTCCCGGAATGCCTGGTCGCAATGTCGTCGCGCAAGCTGGTTCTCTGTGACGCCGAAGCGGCGCAAGTCGTCCTGGGGCAGGTAGATGCGGTTCTTCCTGAAGTCGATTTCAACGTCCTGCCAGAAATTGGTGATCTGCAGCGCCGAGCAGATGGCGTCCGAGAGCCGTAGGTTTTCGCCGGTATTCTTCCTGAACAGGTGCAGCAGCAGCCTGCCCACCGGGTTGGCCGAGCGCCGGCTGTAGTCGAGGACCTCCGCAAAGTCGGCATAGCGATTCTTGACCACATCCTGCGAGAAAGCATCGAGCAGGTCGTGAAACAACTGCAACGGCAGGGCATGCTCCCGCGTGATGCGCGCGAGATCCTCGAACAGCGGGGTTTTAGGGTTCGCGATGGCACGCAATTGCTCCCTGAAGCCTTCCAGCTTCTGCAGACGCAGCGGCGGCGCATCGTCCCCCTCGTCGGCATAGTCGTCCGCCGTGCGCGCGAAGCGGTAGATGACGCTGACGGGCACGCGCAATTCCCGCGGCAGCAGCAGGGACGCGACCGGGAAGTTCTCGTAATGGCCGACCGACACTTGCAAGCTATAATACGTTGTTTTTTGAGAGGCTTTTGCAGCCGGTTTTAACACGGCGAAGGTGGCGGAATTGGTAGACGCACCAGGTTTAGGTCCTGGCGCCTAACCGCGTGTGGGTTCGAGTCCCACCCTTCGCACCAACCATAGAACGAGGACATGACGGGGATGGCGGTGAATGTGGAACAACTAGGGGCGCTGGAGCGTCGCCTGTCAATGTCGGTGCCGGTGCAGGACGTCGAGCGGCAGGTGGACGATCGCCTGAAGAAGCTGGCGCGCAACGTGAAGCTGCCGGGATTCCGTCCCGGCAAAGTGCCGATGAAACTGGTGGTGCAGCAGTACGGCCCGCAGGTGCGCTCGGAAGTCCTCGGCGACGCCGTGCAGAAGGCCTTTTCCGACGCGGTGAAGGAAGCCAACCTGAAAGTGGCGGGCTATCCGAAGATCGAGAAGAAGGATGGCGCATCCGATGCGCCGGCGCTTGAATTCAGCGCGACCTTCGAGGTCTACCCTGAGATCAAAGTCGGCGACGTGTCGGCGATGAAGATCGAGCGGCCGACGCTCGTCGTCGACGATGCCGCGGTCGAGCGCACGCTCGAGATCCTGCGCAAGCAGCGCGTCGCCTACGTGCCGGTGCAGCGCGCGGCGCGCGACGGCGACCGGCTCACGGTCGATTTCGAAGGCAAAATCGGCGGCGAAGGCTTCGCGGGCGGCAAGGCGGCCGGTTTTGCCTTCCTGCTGGGCGAGAAGCGCATGCTGCCGGAATTCGAGGCGAGCGCGCTTGGCTTGAAGGCGGGCGAGTCGAAGGGCTTCCAGGTCAAGTTCCCCGAGGATTACCACGGCAAGGAAGTGGCCGGCAAAACCGCCGACTTCACGGTCGAGGCGAAGAAGGTCGAGGAGCCTAAGCTGCCTGAACTCGATGCCGAGTTCGCCAAGCAACTCGGCGTGGCCGACGGCGACCTGGCGAAAATGCGCAGCGAAGTGCGCGCCAACGTCGAGCGCGAAGTGAAGAAGCGGGTCGAGGCGCGCCTGAAGAGCCAGGCGCTGCAGGCGTTGCTGGACGCCGCGCCGATGGAACTGCCCAAGTCGCTGGTGGAGATGGAGCACCAGCACCTCGTGCAACAGGCGATGGCCGAGCTGCAGGCGCGCGGCGTCAAAATGGAGCGCATGCCGTTCGAACCGCAGGCCTTCGAGGCGAGTGCGAAGCGCCGCGTCGCGCTCGGCCTGATCATCAACGAGCTCGCGCGCGCAGAGAAATTGCAGCCCAAGCCGGCCGAAGTGCGCGCGCTGATCGAGGCGGAGTCGCAAAGCTACGAGCATCCTGCCGAAGTGGTAAAATGGTTCTACATGCAGCCGCAGCGCTTGTCCGAGATGGAGAGCCTGGCGCTCGAGAGCAACGTCGTCAGCTGGGTTCTGTCCAAGGCGAAGGTCGAGGACAAGCCGGCCGCTTTCGAAGAACTGATGGGCGGCAACGCATGAAATCCCTCACCTGGAAATCGAACCTGGACGAGACCCTCGACGCGCGCGTCGAGCCCCCGCAAAACCTCGGGCTCATCCCGATGGTCATCGAGCAGTCGGGGCGCGGCGAGCGCGCCTACGATATCTATTCGAGGCTGCTGAAGGAGCGCGTGGTGTTCCTGGTCGGCCCGGTCACCGAGGTCACGGCCAACCTGATCGTCGCGCAACTGCTGTTCCTCGAGTCCGAGAACCCGGACAAGGACATTTTCTTCTATATCAATTCACCCGGCGGCTCGGTTTCTGCGGGCCTGGCGATCTACGACACCATGCTGTTCATCAAGCCGGACGTCAGCACCCTGTGCGTCGGCCAGGCGGCCAGCATGGGTGCGCTGCTGCTGGCGGCGGGCGAGAAGGACAAGCGCTTCGTGCTGCCCAATTCGCGCGTCATGATCCACCAGCCGATGGGCGGCTTCTCGGGCCAGGCATCGGACGTGGAAATCCACGCCCGCGAGATCCTCTACCTGCGCGCCAGGCTGAACGAGATCCTCGCCAGGCACACCGGGCAGACCGTGGACACCATCGCCAGGGACACGGATCGTGACAACTTCCTGTCAGCCGCAGACGCGGTAAAGTACGGCCTCGTGGACAAGGTCCTCACTTCGAGGGAGCAGGTCTAGGTGTCGGAGAAAACCTCCTCCGGAGAGAAGCTGCTTTACTGCTCGTTTTGCGGCAAGAGCCAGCATGAGGTGCGCAAGCTCATCGCCGGCCCGTCGGTGTTCATCTGCGACGAGTGCATCGAGCTGTGCAACGACATCATTCGCGAGGAAACGGCTACCGACAAGGGCGGCAAGGGCGCCAAGTCGGACCTGCCGGCGCCGCACGAGATCCGCGCGATCCTCGATCAGTATGTGATCGGGCAGGACCAGGCGAAGAAGATCCTGGCGGTCGCGGTCTACAACCATTACAAACGTTTGAAACACCTTTCGAAGAACGACGAGGTGGAGCTCGCCAAGTCCAACATCCTGCTGATCGGGCCGACCGGTTCGGGCAAGACGCTGCTCGCTCAGACTCTCGCACGCCTGTTGAACGTGCCCTTCGTGATCGCCGATGCGACCACGCTGACCGAAGCGGGCTATGTCGGCGAGGACGTCGAGAACATCATCCAGAAACTGCTGCAGAACTGCGACTACGACGTCGACAAGGCCAAGCGCGGCATCGTCTACATCGACGAGATCGACAAGATCTCGCGCAAGTCGGACAACCCCTCGATCACGAGGGACGTTTCCGGCGAAGGCGTGCAGCAGGCGCTGCTCAAGCTGATCGAAGGCACCATTGCCTCGGTACCGCCGCAGGGCGGCCGCAAGCACCCGAACCAGGATTTCGTGCAGGTGGACACCACCAACATCCTGTTCATCTGCGGCGGCGCTTTCGACGGCCTCGAAAAGATCGTCCGCAACCGCACCGAAAAGACCGGCATCGGCTTCGGCGCGGAAGTGCGCAGCCCGAACGACTCCAAGGCGACCTACGACCTGCTCAAGGCGGTCGAGCCCGAGGACCTGATCAAGTACGGCCTGATCCCGGAATTCGTCGGCCGCATGCCGGTGGTCGCGGCGCTCGAGGAACTGGACGAAAAGGCGCTGATCGAGATCCTGGTCGAGCCGAAGAACGCGCTGATCAAGCAGTACCAGCGCCTGTTCCTGATGGAGGGCGTGGAGCTGGAAGTGCGGCCGGCGGCGCTGGGGGCGGTCGCCACCAAGGCGCTGGCGCGCAAGACCGGCGCGCGCGGCCTGCGCTCGATACTTGAACAAGTGCTGCTCGACACCATGTATGAGCTGCCGACGCTGGAAAATGTCAGCAAGGTGGTCGTCGACGAGCAGATGATTTCGGCGGACGGCAAACCGTTGTTAATTTATTCGGATCCGCCCAAAGTGGCAGGCAGCACGGCCTAGGCGGTTTGCTTTTTTCATTGGGAACTCCTATGTTCTTGGGACGTCCCACGGCATAGAGGTCCTCATGTCAGAACAAGAACAACAATCCCCCGGGTCCCCCGCTGCTGCCGGCGCGACGCAGTATCCGCTGCTGCCCCTGCGCGACGTGGTGGTATTCCCGCACATGGTGATCCCGCTGTTCGTCGGCCGGCCGAAGTCCATCAAGGCGATGGAAACGGCTATGGAGAGCGGCAAGTCCATCCTGCTGGTCGCCCAGCGCTCGGCCGCCAAGGACGATCCCGGCCCGGAAGACATGTACGAAATCGGCTGCGTTTCCAGCATCCTGCAGATGCTGAAGCTGCCGGACGGCACCGTGAAGGTGCTGGTGGAGGGCGGCAGCCGTGCCCGCATCAGCAACATCGTCGACCTGCGCACCCACTGGGTGGCGGACGGCGCCCCGATCCCGGTCGAGAGTGCGCCGCCGCCGGAAGTCGAGGCCATGCGCCGCGCGCTGCTGTCGGCCTTCGACCAGTACGTCAAGCTGAACAAGAAGATCCCCCCCGAGATCCTGACTTCCCTCGGCGGCATCGACGAGGCCGGCCGCCTGGCCGACACCGTGGCGGCGCACCTGCCGCTGAAGCTGGAGCAGAAACAGCAGGTGCTGGAGATGTTCGAGGTGAAGGCGCGCCTGGAGCACCTGCTCAGTCAGCTCGAGACCGAGATCGACATCCTGCAGGTCGAGAAGCGTATCCGCGGGCGCGTCAAGCGCCAGATGGAGAAGAGCCAGCGCGAGTACTACCTGAACGAGCAGGTGAAGGCGATCCAGAAGGAACTCGGCGAGGGCGAGGAGGGCGCCGACCTGGAAGAAATGGAGAAGCGCATCCGCAAGGCGCACATGCCCAAGGACGCGCGCAAGAAGGCCGAAACCGAGCTGAAGAAGCTCAAGCTGATGTCGCCCATGTCGGCCGAGGCCACCGTGGTGCGCAACTACATCGAGACGCTGGTCAACCTGCCATGGCGCAAGAAATCGAAGATCTCGCGCGACATCAAGGCCGCGCAGACGATCCTCGACGAAGACCACTACGGCCTGGAGAAGGTCAAGGAGCGCATCGTCGAGTACCTGGCGGTGCAGACGCGCGTCGACAAGATGAAGGCACCGATCCTGTGCTTGGTCGGCGCGCCCGGCGTCGGCAAGACCTCGCTCGGCCAGTCGATCGCCAAGGCCACCAACCGCAAGTTCGTGCGCATGTCGCTGGGCGGCGTGCGCGACGAGGCGGAAGTGCGCGGCCATCGCCGCACCTACATCGGCTCGATGCCCGGCAAGATCCTGCAGAGCATGACCAAGGTCGGCGTGAAGAACCCGCTGTTCCTGCTCGACGAGGTGGACAAGCTCGGCCAGGACTGGCGTGGCGACCCGTCGTCGGCGCTGCTCGAAGTGCTGGACCCGGAGCAGAACAACACCTTTACCGACCACTACATCGAGGTCGAGTACGACCTGTCGGAGGTGATGTTCATCGCTACGGCGAACACGCTGAACATCCCGGCGCCGCTGCTCGACCGCATGGAAGTGATCAGGCTCTCGGGCTACACCGAGGACGAGAAGGTCAACATCGCCATGCAGTACCTGCTGCCCAAGCAGATGAAGAACAACGGGCTCAAGGAGGGCGAAGTATCCGTGACCGAGCCGGCGATCCGCGACATCGTGCGCTACTACACGCGCGAGGCGGGCGTGCGCAGCCTCGAGCGCGAGATTTCCAAGGTCTGCCGCAAGGCGGTCAAGCAGCTGCTGACGGAGAAGCAGGAGAGCGAGGGCAAGGCAAAGCGCATCACGGTGATGCCGCGCAACCTGGACAAGTTCCTCGGTGTGCGCAAGTACAGCTTCGGCATGGCCGAGAAGAAGAACCAGGTCGGGCAGGTGACCGGACTCGCCTGGACCGAGGTGGGCGGCGAGCTGCTGACCATCGAGACCGTAACCATGCCGGGCAAGGGCAAGACCATCACCACCGGAAAGCTGGGCGAGGTCATGCAGGAGTCGATCCAGGCTGCCTTGTCCGTGGTGCGCAACCGCTC
>DATJYN010000038.1:0-11928 GCA_035499575.1 Burkholderiales bacterium
TCCTTGGCGAAAGTGTCGACCCAGGGCCGCGCCTCCGGCGGCACCTTGGTCTTCACGTATGCCGTCGACGCATCGCCCACAGCACCGGTCATCACCGAGGCTTCCTGGGGCGTCAGCCAGTAGACGCCGGGCTTGGACGGATCCTTGGTGCCGTACTTCTCGTAGGTCAGGCGGTCGACGCACCAGTTGTATTCCTTCTGCACCTTGAGGGTCTCGGCGACCAGGCCCTCGATCGCCTTCTGCGTCGGCGGGGTCAGGCGATCCCACCAGCGCCGGCTCGCTGCGACCATGTAGTAGTCGCCCGTGAACACGCCGGCGCCGCCCGCTGTATAGAACGGCGCCTGCTCGCGCACCGAGTTCCACCCGCCGATACTGGTCATCAAGCCGTCGATGACGCCGGAATCCAGGGCGGTCGGCACCTCGCCGAAGGCCATCACCACGGGGTTCGCCTTCCAGGACGACAGCGACGCATTCTCGACCGGCCCCATGCTGCGCAGCTTGCGTCCGGCGTAATCGGCGGGCGAGAGGTAGCGCTTCTTGCCGCCGACCCCCATGCCGAAGCTCATCTGCCCCGCGCCGAAGACCTTGATGGCCTGGTTCTTCGCCAGCCGCTCGACCAGCATCTGGTAGGTCTTGGTTTTCTCGAGCTGGTCGACCGCGCCGACCGTGGTCATGTTGCCGGGCCCGACCACCGTCATCATCCAGGGATCGACCGGCGCCGCCTTGCCCATTTGCATCCAGGCCATTTCCAGGTTGCCCTGGCGCATCGCCTCGAAAGCCTCGGGTATGGTGTACAGGGCGCCCGCGTAGTAGATGCGTGCTTCGCTGCCGGGGATCACCTGGGGCAGGCGCTCATGGAAGTACGCGAGCGCCATGCCGCCCGGGTGGGGCGGCGGGGTGAAATCCGCCGCAAAGCGCAGCACCACCTTGCGCGGGGCATCCTGCGCCAGGGCATCGCCCGGCAATGACGCCGTGATTGCGGCCAGCGCTGCGATCGCCATGGCGACCGCCGGGACGGAACGTCTCTGCAGTTGGTA
Organism: Burkholderiales bacterium; assembly: GCA_035499575.1. Classification (GTDB taxonomy): domain Bacteria; phylum Pseudomonadota; class Gammaproteobacteria; order Burkholderiales; family SG8-39; genus RBG-16-66-20. The sequence continues at coordinate 1,038 of DATJYN010000038.1, forward strand.
CCGGGTCATAGGCCTCCCCCTCAGAAGGTAACTACGTCGCGCTGCAACGTATCCCATGGTCGTCGGCAGCGTCAAGCGAAGCCGAGCGTGCATGCGCTGCAGCATTGACCGCTCGAAAGAAGCGCGTAAATTGGCGGGCGTCCAACGAACCTGAGGGGCTCCGATGCCGTCCAACCAAGCCGTCGCGGCGCTCGCCGCGCTCACGCTGCTCGGCGCCTGCGCCAGCACCCCGCCTGCGCCGCTGCGCGCCACCGCGCAGTTGGAGCCGACCAAGGGAAGCAAGACCATCGGCGAAGTGACCTTCGAGCAGGACGGCGACAAGGTGCGCGTGCTCGCCAACGTGCAGGGCCTGAAGCCGGGCAAGGCGCACGGATTCCACATCCACGAGGCAGGGGATTGCAGTTCCGGCGACGGCATGAGCGCCAAGGGGCATTTCAACCCGGAAGGCAGGATGCACGGCTATCCCGGCAGCGGCCACGCGGGCGACCTGCCGGCGCTGCTGGCGGACGCGCATGGGCATGCCAAGCTCGACGTCGTGACCACCGGCATTTCGATCGGCTCGGGCCCGGACGACATCGTCGGCCGCGGCCTGATCGTCCATGCCGACCCGGACGACTACAAGACGCAGCCCACCGGCAACTCCGGGGCGCGCATCGCCTGCGGCGTGATCCGTCTCGAGTAGGTGTTGCGCCCGGCCGGGCGAGCCGTTATAGTGAACGCATGACCCCCGTCGCCCTTCTCATTGCGACCGTCACCAGCCTGAGCCTGGCGCTCCTGGCTGCGCTGCTGCTGCGCCCCGCGCGCACAAAATAATCCTCCAATTCGGCAGTACCCCTTAACCGCCCCACCAAGGCGGCAAGGAAAACGCGCGTAAACAGCGCGCATCCACCCAAGGAGCGGCTATGAGCACACAGAAATTGATCATTTTCGACACCACCATGCGCGACGGCGAGCAGTCGCCCGGCGCCTCCATGACCAAGGACGAGAAGCTGCGCATCGCGCGCCAGCTGGAGCGCCTGAAGGTGGACGTGATCGAAGCCGGCTTCCCGGCCTCCTCCAACGGCGATTTCGAGGCGGTCAGGGCGATCGCCAGGATCATCAAGGACAGCACGGTGGCGGGCCTGTGCCGCGCCAACGACAAGGACATCCAGCGCGGCATCGACGCCCTCAAGGGCGCGAAGTCCTGGCGCATCCATACCTTCCTCGCCACCAGCGAGCTGCACATGAGGATGAAGCTGCGCATGACGCCCGACCAGGTGTTCGAGCAGGCGAAAATGTCGGTGCGCTTCGCGAAGCAAGCCTGCCCGGATGTCGAGTTCTCGCCCGAGGACGCCAGCCGCTCGGATCCGGATTTCCTCTGCCGCGTGCTGGAAGAAGTGATCAAGGAAGGCGCGACTACCATCAATATTCCCGACACCGTCGGCTACGCGGTGCCCGAGCAGTTCGGCGAGATGATCCGCAAGCTGCGCGAACGCATTCCCAATTCGGACAAGGCGGTATGGAGCGTGCACTGCCACAACGACCTCGGCATGGCGGTGGCGAACTCGCTTGCCGCGGTGCGCATCGGCGGCGCACGCCAGATCGAGTGCACGATGAACGGCCTGGGCGAGCGTGCCGGCAACACCTCGCTGGAAGAGGTGGTGATGGCTCTCAGGACGCGCAAGGATTTCTTCGGCCTGGAAACGAGAATAAATGCCAAGGAAATCGTGCCCGCCTCGCGCTTGGTGTCGCAGATCACCGGCTTCGTGGTGCAGCCGAACAAGGCAGTGGTCGGCGCGAACGCCTTCGCGCACGCTTCCGGCATCCATCAGGACGGCGTTCTCAAGGCGCGCGAGACCTACGAAATCATGACCGCCGAGGACGTGGGCTGGAGCACCAACAAGATCGTGCTCGGCAAGCTGTCGGGCCGTACGGCGTTCAAGCAGCGCCTGAAGGAACTTGGCATCGAGCTGGACAACGAGGACGGCTACAACAAGGCCTTCCAGCGCTTCAAGGACCTCGCCGACAAGAAGGCCGAGATCTTCGACGAAGACCTGCAGGCGCTGGTTGCTCAGGAGGCGGGAGAATCCGGCGAGGAGCAATGGGGCCTCGTGTCGATGAGCCAGGGCAGCAGCACGGCGGACAAGCCCCATGCTTCCATCGTCATGAAGAACAACGGCAAGGACGTGAAGGCAGAAGGCAAGGGCGACGGCCCGGTAGACGCCACCTTCAAGGCCATCGAGTCGGTGGCGAAGAGCGGCGCGGAGCTGCTGCTGTTTTCAGTCAACGCGGTGACGCAGGGCACCGAGAGCCAGGGCGAAGTCACGGTGCGGCTCTCGAAGGGCGGGCGCATCGTCAACGGCGTCGGCGCCGACACGGACATCGTCGTCGCCTCGGCCAAGGCCTACATCAGCGCGCTGAACAAGCTGGCGAGCAAGCACGAGCGGGTCAACCCGCAGTACCAGGCGCAGCATTGAGCAACAACCCTCGCCCGCGCCGCACCTGGCTGTTCGTTCCGGGAGCGGAGCCGGCTGCCCACGAGGCGGCCGCGCGCTCCGGCGCCGATGTCCTGATCCAAGAGCTCGAGGATTTCACGCCGCCGGAGCGAAGGCCGGAGGCGCGGGCGAGGGCGGCAGTCTTGTACGGCCGCTGGCGCAAGGCGGGCAAGGTAGCCGCCGTGCGCGTCAATCCGCTCGAAACCTGCGGGCGCGAGGACCTGGCCGCGGTGCTGAAGGGCCGTCCCGACGTGGTTCTGATGTCCAAGGTCGCGTCGCCCGAGCAGGTGCGGGCGCTCGCTGCGCTGACCACGACCGAAGAGCTGGTGCCGAACATCGAGACGGCGGCGGGCCTGCTGAACGCTTTCGCGATCGGCAGGGCGAGCGGGCGCGTCACCGCGATGCTCGTCGCGAGCGAGGACATGGTGGCCGATCTCGGTACCAGCCGCAGCCGGACAGGCGAGGAACTCGCTTACGTTCGCCAGCGCTTCCTGGTGGAATGCCGCGCCGCCGGCGTCGAGGCGATCGACGCGCCCTATACGTTCAGCGACGTCAGGGGCGCGGTCGCCGACGCGAAGTGGGCCAGGCGCATGGGCTACCGCATGAAGAGCCTCGTACTGCCCGGGCACGCGCAGGCGCTGAACGGAGTGTTCACGGTTTCGAAATCGGAGATGCGGTGGGCGGCGCGCGTCGTGGAGGCCTTCGAGGCCGCCCGGCAGCAGGGCTCCGACCGCGTGAAAGTCGACGGCAAGCTCATCGAGGTGCCGATGTATGCCGCCGCGAAACGGCTGCTAAGCCGGTAGGCCTGCCTTCAGCGCGGCCTCGCGATGGTGCGCGAGGTCGCTTTCATCCCGGTAGTGCAGGGTCGCAAGGCAGGCCGTCCAGTTGAAGCCGGGTTCGCGCTTCAGCGCCTCCTTGATATGCGTGGCCGCCGCCGTGTTGCCCAATTGCGCGTGGCAAGAAGCGATCAGCGTCTGAGTCGGCGCGTCGGTGGCGCTCAGATGGCCCAGCGCTTCCAGCGCATCCGCGTAGCGCCGCGCCACGAAGTAGGCGCGTCCCAGGTGGCTCCAGAAGCGCAGCGGGTGGTAAGGGTTCAGGCGCATCGCCTTGCGGATCCAGTCGATGCCTTCCGCGGCCTGGCCGCACCAGGTCAGCAGCTCGCCCTGTTGCACGACGATCAGGTCGTCGTTCGGGTTGAGCGTGAGCGCGCGCCGCTGGTGGTAGGCAGCCTTTTCAAAGTCGTTCTGCAGCAGCCCCACCGCGGCGAGGATGCGGTGCACGTCGCTGTCGTTGTCGTCCAGGCCGAGCGCGACTTCGAGCGCGCGCACGACGCGGTTCTGCGTGCCTTCGCGGTCCTCGCACCAGCCGTAGCCCCACTGCTGGCCGAGGATGCAGGCGTTCCAGGCGTGCGCGTGGGCGTACTTCGGGTCGAGCTCGATGGCGCGCTCGATCAGGCCAAGCGCGCGCGCGTTGTCGCTCTTGTTCGAGCGGTGGTGCAGCAGCTTGGCCTCGAGCACGCATTCGTAGGCGGCCATGCTGGCGGGCGGCTTTCGCTCGGCGCGGTCGCGCGCGGCCGCTTCCATGCGCCCGGGCAGCGTGGCGACGATCGAGGAGGTGATTTCGTCCTGGATGGCGAAGATGTCCTCCAGGTCGCGGTCGTAGCGCTCGGCCCAGACGTGATGGTCGGACTCGCCCTCGATCAGCTGAACCGTGACGCGCACCCGGTTGCCGGCCCTGCGCACGCTGCCCTCGACGACGTACTGCACGCCCAGCTCGCGCGCCACCTTCTTCACGTCGACCGCCTGGCCCTTGTACTTGAACGAGGTGTTGCGCGAGATGACGAACAGGTCGCGGAAGCGCGACAAGTCGGTGAGGATGTCCTCGGTCAGCCCGTCGGCGAAGAAATCCTGGTCCGCGGCGCCGCTCATGTTGGTGAACGGCAGCACGATGATGGACGGCTTCGCCTGGCGCGCCGAAGCCTGCGGCTTGGCGGCGGCGCCCGCGGCCGTCTCCACGGCGACGCGGTAGACCCTGACCGAAGCAGCGATGTTCTTCAGCGTGTGCTCGCCGAGGTCCTCGAACGCGAGGTCCAGCTTGCCGCGCACTTCGTCGTGCACCTTGGCCGACACGCAGATGCCGCCTGCGAGGGACAGCGCTTCAACGCGTGCCGCGATGTTGATGCCGTCGCCGTAGATGCGTTCGCCCTCGACTACAACCTCGCCGAGGTTGACGCCGATGCGGAAGGCCATGCGCCGATTCTCGGGAAGCTTCGCGTTGCGCTCGGCGAGATCCGCCTGCATCGCCATCGCCGTCTCCACCGCGTCGACCGCGCTGCCGAATTCCGCGAGGATGTTGTCGCCGGGCGAGTCGACGACGCGGCCGCGGCGCGCGGCCACCTTCTCCGCGATGGCGCCGCGGTATTCGGAAAGCGTGCGCACCGTGGCGAGCTCGTCGTCGCCCATCAGACGGCTGTAGCCCGCGACGTCGGCGCTAAGGATCGCGGCGAGTCTGCGTTGCACGGGCGTAGCTTACCGCGAGGGCAAAAAAAGCAGTGCTGAGCGCGATTTCGGTCCCGGCCAGCAATTGCGGGGCGCCGCGGTCGCTCCAGGCACGCGTGACCCCTTCGGCCAGGTATATGAGTATGAACATCGAAGACCATTGATACGTACGTCTTTTTCCCGAGAAAATTCCGACCAAGGGAAGAGTCAAAGGCAATGCCTTGAAGGCCATGTAAGAGCCGCCCGGCCGCAGCGGCGCGAGCCAGAGCTCCCAGGCGAAGCACAGGGCCATCAGGGCAACCAGCGTTGCCGAAGCGGCGAGCCGCAGCGCCCGCGGCCCCGGCGTCAAGGGTTCAGCCTGAGCGCGATTTCGGCGAGCCGCTTTCCCTGCGCGACGCAGAGCGCGCGTTCGGCGTCGCTCAGGGGTTGGTCGTCGGCCAGGCCGGCGAAATGGCTTGCGCCGTAGGGCGTGCCGCCGCTGCGCGTGGCGTTCAGTTCCGGATTCGAATACGGCAGGCCGACGAGCAGCATGCCATGGTGCAGGAGCGGCAGCATCATCGACAGCAGCGTGGTCTCCTGGCCGCCGTGCAGGCTGCCGGTGGAGGTGAAGACGCAGGCCGGCTTGCCGCCGAGTGCGCCCTTGATCCAGAGTGGGCCGGTGGCGTCGATGAAATCCTTCAGCGGCGCCGCCATGTTGCCGAAGCGCGTCGGGCTGCCGAGCGCGAGGCCGACGCATTCCTCCAGGTCGCGGTTTTCGCAAAAAGGCGGACCTTCTTGCGGAATGGAAGAGACCTCCTTTTCAAAACCCGCAGAAACTTTCGGAACCGTCCGCAGCCGGGCCCGCGCGCCGGGCACGCGCTCCACGCCTTCGGCGATCAGCTCGGCCATGCGCCGCACCGAGCCGCCGACGCTGTAGTAGAGGATCAGGATCTCGGACATGCCTGTATCATAGCGCCCCGACATGAAGACGAATCCCCGCGCAATTCCAAGACGGGAGCGCCTGATCGCCGCGCTCGACGTAGCCACCGCCGCCGAGGCGCGCGCTCTGGTCGAAAAACTCGGCACTGCCGTTTCCTACTACAAGATCGGCCTCGAACTCTCCACCTCCGGGAGCTACTACGAGCTGCTCGACTGGCTGGTGAAGCGCGGCAGCCGCGTGTTCTGCGACCTGAAGTTGTTCGACATCCCGGAAACCGTGCGCCGCGCAGTCGCCAACCTGCGCGGCCGAGGCGTCGGCTTCCTCACGGTGCACGGCGACCGCGCCATCATGGAAGCGGCAGCGAGAGAGAAGGGCGACGTAAAGATCCTCGCCGTGACCGTGCTCACCAGCATGGGGATGGCGGACCTCGCTGCCATGGGCTACGCCGGCAGCATGGAAGACCTCGTCATTTCCCGCGCGCGCGGCGCCGCGGAGTCCGGCTGCGACGGCGTGATCGCCTCGGGGCTGGAGGCTTCCGGCATCAAGTCGAAGTTCGGCGACCGGCTGCTCGTGGTGACGCCGGGCATCCGGCCCGCGGGCGGCGACATGGGCGACCAGAAGCGCGTCGTCGACGTGGCGCAGGCCTTCAGGAACGGCGCGGACTACATCGTCGTCGGCCGGCCGATCCGCGATGCGAAGGATCCCGCAGCGGCGGCGGAGTCGATCCAGGCGACGATCGCTTCAGTTTTTCCCGGGTAGCTTCTTCGACCACCAGGTCGCCACCGAGAGGCCGGCGACGATGTGCCAGATGCCCCACCAGGCGGTGACCACCGCCATGCCGCCCAGGCCGCCGAAGAAATTGAAGATCAGGATCAGGCCGAGCCCGGAATTCTGGATGCCGCACTCGATCGATACCGCGCGGCGGTCGCGCTCGGGCAACTGCGCCGCATACGCGAGCCCGTAGCCGGTGGAGAGCGCCAGCGCGTTGTGCAGGAACACCACGCCGACCACCAGGCCGACGTAGTTCACGAAATGCTGCCAGTTGGCGCCCAGCGCCGCCAGCACGAAGCCGAGGAAGAACACCAGCGAGAGGACCTTGAACGGCTTCTGCGCGCGCGCGGTGAAGCGCGGGAAGCGCCTGGACACCAGCAGCCCGGCGGCGAGCGGCACGCCGAGCAGCATCAGCACGTGCATGAACATTTCCAGCGGATTGACCGCCACCGAGCGCAGGATGTCTTGCGCCGGGGCGTACAGGCCGCCCCAGAAGGCCACGTTCAGCGGCGTCATGACGATCGCCGCGAGCGTGGACAGCGTGCTGATGGAGACCGAGAGCGCGGTGTTGCCGCGCGCGAGGTGCGTGAGGAAATTCGAGATATTGCCGGCCGGACAGGAGGACACCAGGATCATGCCGAGCGCGATGCTGGGCCTCGGTTGCAGCGCGAGCACCAGGCCGTAGGTCACGGCGGGGAACGCCAGGTGGTGGCCGAGCAGGCCGATCGCCAGCGCGCGCGGCGTGGCGAGCGCGGCGCGGAAGTCGGCGGGCTTCAGCTCCAGCGACACGCCGAACATCACCAGGCCCAGCACGGCGTTCAGCAGCAGCAGCGTCTGCGGGTTGAAATTGAGCCGGACCAGGTCGACGTCTGACACCGCGCGCATCTTCTCATATGCTACGGGCATGGCCGACGCCCTCCACGCGCTCGCCGGCATTGCCGGGCTGCTCGCGCTTGCCTGGCTCGCGAGCGAGAACCGGCGCGCCGTGCCCTGGCGCGCGGTCGGCTCCGGGCTCGTCCTGCAGATCGTACTCGCGCTGCTGTTCCTCAAGCTGCCCTACGCCAAGGATGCATTCCTCGCGCTGAACGACGTGCTGGCTTCGCTGGAGAAGGCGACGCAGGCGGGCACTTCGCTGGTGTTCGGCTACCTCGGCGGCGGCGCGACCCCGTTCGCCGTCACCGATGCGAATGCAAACTTCGTGCTCGCGTTCCGCGCCCTGCCCATCGTGCTGGTGGTGAGCGCCCTGTCGGCGCTGCTCTTCCACTGGGGCGTGCTGCAGCGGCTGGTGCGCGGGATCTCCTGGCTGCTCGAGCGCGTCATGGGCGTCGGCGGCGTGGTCGGGCTGTCCACCGCGGCGAATGTTTTCGTCGGCATGGTCGAGGCGCCGCTAGTGGTACGGCCCTGGCTCGGGCGCGTCTCGCGCGGCGAACTTTTCGCCATCATGGCCTGCGGCATGGCCTCCATCGCCGGCACCGTGCTGTTCCTCTACGCCAGCATCCTCGGCAAGGTACTGCCCGACGCCGTGGCGCACCTGCTGATCGCCTCCATCGTCTCCGCGCCCGCCGCGCTGGTGGTGTCCTTCCTGATGGTGCCGCCGGAAGGCGAGGCCACAGGTAGCAATGCGGGCGGCAACCTCGACCTGAAATCCGAAGCCTCCGGCAGCATGGATGCGCTCACGCAGGGCACGCTCGCCGGCGCGCAACTGCTCGTCAACATCATCGCCATGCTGATCGTGTTCGTCGCGCTGGTGACGCTCGTCAACCTCGCCATCACGCCGTACTCGCTGCAGGGCATCCTCGGCTGGGCGCTCGCGCCGCTTGCCTGGCTCGCCGGAGTTCCCTGGTCGGAGGCGCAAGCCGCAGGCGGCCTCCTTGGCACCAAGACTGTCCTCAACGAACTGATCGCCTACATCGATCTCGCCAAGATGGACGGGCTCTCGGACCGCAGCAGGTTGCTGATGACCTACGCGCTCTGCGGCTTCGCCAACTTCGGCAGCCTCGGCATCATGATCGGCGGCATGAGCACCATGTGCCCCGAGCGCCGGCCGGAGATCGTCTCGCTGGGAATGAAATCCATCGTCGCCGGCACGCTCGCGACCTGCCTGACCGCCGCGACGGTGGGACTTATCGTCTAGCCTGGAACTGTGCTGCTACGTCCCCCGGACATCATAGCGGAGTTGTCCGTGCCCCCGCTCCAGCGTAACTTCCAGTTTTTCGGTTAGATACTTATGTCGAAAGCCCGTCTTCAGAAGGTGACTATCCGCCGAGCCGCAGCGCGAGGCGAGAAGCGTTGCTACATCGTTTATCAGCAATGATGAGAGTGCTGGTCACCGGGGCTTCAGGTTCAGGAGCCACGACATTGGGTCGCGCCCTTGCCGTGGAACTAAAGGCGGTGTTCTTCGATGTGGACGACTACTTTTGGCTGCCGACCGAACCGCCGTATCAGCAACAGCGGCCTCGGAACGCGCGGCTTTCGCTGCTTGTTGCGGACATGGCCGAAGCGCCGGACTTCATCACCTCGGGCTCCGTCATCAAATGGGGCCCGGAGCTCGAGGATTATTTTTCGTTGATCGTCTTTCTGACGCTTCCGATTGGTCTGCGGCTTGCCCGGCTTCGCGAGCGGGAGGCGGCCCGCTTTGGCCGGGCGGATCCGAAGTTCCTCGAGTGGGCGGCGCAATACGACGAGGGCCGTGTGGACGTCAATAGCCGGACGGGTGACGAAAGGTGGCTAACTGAGCGGTCGTGTCCAATTCTCCGCATCGAGGGCGATGTCTCAGTTCCAGATAGGCTCGCACGGGTGACCAATGTGCTCTCCAAACTGCACCCGCAACCGACCGGGACCGCGGCTGCGGCGCGACGTTAAGTCGATGAATTGACCATGGAAGACTTCCCCAAAGACATCTACACGGAACCCGAGCCGGACGTCGATACGCTCGGCAATCTGGGGCCGCTCACCGGCATGGCGGGCATCTGGACCGGTACGCGCGGTCTCGACGTCAACCCGAAGCCTGACGGCCCCGAAAAGCAGGTTTTCATCGAGCGCATGGAATTGCAGCCTATCGACGCTCAGACCAACGGGCCCCAACTGTTCTACGGCTTGCGCTATCACACGCAGATCTTCAAGCCTGATGACCCGGAGACATTCCACGACCAGGTCGGCTATTGGCTGTGGGAACCGGCGACGGGTGCCGTGATCCAGACGCTTTCGATACCGCGCGGACAAACGGCGATGGCCGTCGGCCGCGCCGCGGCGGACGCGAAAACGTTTCGCCTCCAGGCGATCCGCGGGTCCGTGACGAACGGGATCGTGTCGAATCCGTTCCTGGAGTACGCCTTCAGGACGGAGAGCTACACCATTGCGGTTTCGATCAACGCCGATGGAACCTGGTCCTACGAGCAGGATACCGTGCTGGTCATCCCGGGCCAGGCGGAACCGTTCCACCATACGGATCGCAACACGCTCCGGAAAATCGGCGAGCCTTCGCCCAACCCCACGGCAAGGGCGGCGGCAGCGAATCCGGGGAAATCCTAGCTGCGCCAGGGCAGTTCCAGTCAACTTTTCCAGGAGGAAAACATGCAGGACTCGATGATCACGACGGCACTTACCCTGCCGGGCTACAAGGTGGTTCGCAATGTCGGCGTGGTCCGCGGCATCACGGTGCGCTCGCGGTCCATCGTCGGAAATATCGTCGGGGGACTGCAGTCGCTCTTCGGCGGCAACATCACCGTCTACACCAACCTGTGCGAGCAGGCGCGGGAGGAAACCTACAAGCTCATGTGCCAGCACGCCGACCAGCACAAGGCGAACGCCATCATCTCGATGCGCTACGACGCGACGGAACTCATGGACGGGCTGACGGAAGTCCTGTGCTACGGCACCGCGGTGGTCGTCGAGCCCGAAACCGCGGTCCGCTGACCGCCGGTTACTTCAAGGAATCGGCACCGCCGATAGCAGCATCGCCTCGAGGTCGATGCGCCGCGTGGCGTTGTGCGCCGGGCGCAGGCGGTGGCCCGCGACGCCGGGCAATACGGCCTGAACGTCTTCCGGGATCACCTTGTCGCGGCCTTCGATAAACGCCCAGGCGCGCGCGGAATGCAGCAGCGCGAGCGCGGCGCGCGGCGACAGGCCGGCGGAGAAGTCGGGCGAGCGGCGCGTGTGGTCGACGAGCGCCTGCACGTAGTCGAGCAGCGCGGGCGCTACATGCACCTTCTGCGCGTCGGCCTGCAGCA
>DATJYN010000039.1:0-20495 GCA_035499575.1 Burkholderiales bacterium
GCTGGGCGGCCTGGCGCACGATCTCGAAATCGAGGCTCGATTCGGGATGCGTGTCGAACAGCTGTTCTTGCGGCTTTGCGTCCTGCATGCAGTGCCGGCGATTATAGGGACAGCCCCCTCCGAGTCAAGCGGCTAGCCCGCTATTTCGGCCCGCTAGATGCGCGGCAGGGTGACGCCCTTCTGGCCCTGGTATTTGCCGCCGCGGTCGCGGTAGGAGGTCTCGCAGACCTCGTCGGACTCGATGAAGATCACCTGCGCGACGCCTTCGTTGGCGTAGATCCTCGCCGGCAGCGGCGTGGTGTTGGAGAATTCCAGCGTCACGTGGCCTTCCCACTCCGGTTCGAGCGGCGTGACGTTGACGATGATGCCGCAGCGCGCGTAGGTCGACTTGCCAAGGCAGATGGTGAGCACGTTGCGCGGGATGCGGAAGAATTCGATCGTGCGCGCGAGCGCGAAGGAATTCGGCGGGATGATGCACACGGGGCCCTTGAAATCGACGAAGGACTTGGCGTCGAATTCCTTCGGATCGACGATCGTAGAATTGATGTTGGTGAAGATCTTGAATTCCTCGGAGCAGCGGATGTCGTAGCCGTAGCTCGACGTGCCGTAGGAAACGATGCGCTTGCCGCCCGACTCCTTCACCTGGTTCGGCTCGAAGGGCTCGATCATTCCCTGCGCCGCCATGCGGCGGATCCACTTGTCCGATTTGATGGTCATGTGTTCTGCACGACGATGTTGGGAAACTTGGAGGTCATGTCCTTCTGCGATTCGGCGATACGCACCGCGCAGCGGCGTGCGACCTGCTTGTAGATCGCCGAGATCCTGCCGTCAGGGTCGGACACCAGCGTCGGCTTGCCCGAATCCGCCTGCTCGCGGATCGAGCCGTCCAGCGGCAGCTGGCCGAGCAGTTCGGTGCCGTAGTCCTTGCTCATGCGCGCAGCGCCGCCCTCGCCGAAGATGTGGCTTTCGTGGCCGCAGTTCGGGCAGACATGGACCGACATGTTCTCGACGATGCCGAGGATCGGGATGCCAACCTTCTCAAACATCTTCAGGCCCTTGCGCGCGTCGATCAGCGCGATGTCCTGCGGCGTGGTGACGATCACCGCGCCGGTCACGGGCACTTTCTGAGCGAGCGTGAGCTGGATGTCGCCGGTGCCGGGCGGCAGGTCCACCACCAGGTAGTCGAGCTCGCGCCAGCGGGTGTCCTTGAGCAACTGCTCCAGCGCCTGCGTCACCATCGGGCCGCGCCAGACCATCGGCGTGTCGTTGTCGATCAGGAAACCGATCGAGATCGCCTGCAGCCCGTGGCCTTCCATCGGCTCCAGGCTTTTCCCGTCCTTCGACTCGGGCCGTCCCGCGATGCCGAGCATCATCGGCTGCGAAGGGCCGTAGATATCCGCATCGAGGATGCCGACCGAGGCGCCTTCCGCGGAAAGCGCCAGCGCGAGGTTCACCGCCGTCGTCGACTTGCCGACGCCGCCCTTGCCCGAGGCGACGGCGATGATGTTCTTGATGCCGGGCACCAGTTTCACGCCGCGCTGCACCGCGTGCGACACGACTTTCGAGCGCACCGCAACGCTCGCGCCGGAAGCGCCGGCCGCCTTCAGCGCGTCGATGACCTGCCGCCGGATCGGCTCGAATTGGCTTTTTCCCGGATAGCCGAGCTCAATGTCCACGGCAACCGCGCCGCCGTCGATTTTCACGCCCTTCACCGAACGCGAAGCGACGAAGTCTCTGCCGGTATTGGGATCGACGAGCTTGGCGAGAACCGACTGAACGTCCGCTTCATTCATGGGCATGCGCAAAGTGTAAGCTAAAATCTCCGTTTTCCGAGCAGCAGATGCCCCGCAAGCTCTTCGTCACCACGGCGCTTCCCTACGCCAACGGCCCGTTTCACATCGGCCACATCATGGAATACATCCAGGCCGACATCTGGGTGCGCTTCCAACGCATGCAAGGCAACGAAGTTCACTTCATGGGAGCCGACGACGCGCACGGCGCGCCGATCATGCTCGCGGCGGAAAAGGCCGGCAAGACGCCTGAGGAATTTGTCGCCGCGATAGAGCGCGGGCGCAAGCCATACCTCGACGGCTTCCATATCGCGCACGACAACTGGCACTCCACGCACTCGGCCGAGAACACCGCGCTGTCGCAGGACATTTTCCGCCGACTGAAGAAGGCGAACCTGATCTACTCGAAGCCGGTCGAGCAGTTCTACGACCCGGTCAAGGGCATGTACCTCGCCGACCGCTACATCAAGGGCGAGTGCCCGGTCTGCGGCACCAAGGACCAGTACGGCGACGCCTGCGAGAACTGCAGCTCGGTTTATGCGGCCACCGCGCTGAAGAACCCCTATTCGACGCTCTCGGGCGCGAAGCCCGTGCTCAAGACTTCGGACCACTACTTCTTCAAGCTCTCCGACCCGCAATGCAAGGATTTCATCCGGCAATGGCTGGAACAGCCCGGGCGGGTGCAGCCGCAGGTATTCAACAAGGCGGTCGAATGGCTCGACGGCGAGGGCGACAAGGCGCTCAGTGACTGGGACATCTCGCGCGACGCACCCTACTTCGGCATCCGCGTGCCCGACATCCGGGAGGAGAAATACCTCTACGTCTGGCTGGACGCACCGATCGGCTACCTCGCCAGCCTGAAGAACTACTGCGCGAAGAAGAAGCTGGATTTCGACAAGCTGCTCAACGAGTGCGAGCAGATCCACTTCATCGGCAAGGACATCATCTACTTCCACACCCTGTTCTGGCCCGCGATGCTGAAGTTCGCAGGCGCTCCCTACAAGGTGCCGGACCACGTCTACGCGCACGGCTTCATCGGCGTTTCCGGCCTGAAAATGTCCAAGTCGCGCGGCACCGGCATCGATCCGTTGCGCTACCTCGAACTCGGCATGAACCCCGAGTGGCTGCGCTACTACATCGCCGCCAAACTGAACGCCGCCGTCGAGGACATCGACTTCAATCCCGACGACTTCATCGCGCGCGTCAACAGCGACCTCGTCGGCAAATACATCAACATCGCTAGCCGGTGTTCTGGGTTTATTTCTAAGAAATTTGGCGGGAAGCTTCAATTGCCTCCGTCAACATTCGACTTTGGGGCCAGAAAGTTCGGACTAAACAAGGATTCGCTACTCGCAGAGTTTCAGGATAAGGCGGGTCAGGTTGCCGATCACTACGAATCTCGCGAATTTGGAAAAGCGTTGAGGGAGATAATGACTCTCGCCGACTACGCGAATCAGTTCGTCGATACTAGAAAACCGTGGGATCTTGCAAAGGACAAGTCCAAGGAGCAAGAACTGCATCATGTTTGCTCCGTTGGAATAAACCTTTTCTACCTGCTGACCATTTACTTGAAACCTGTTCTTCCGCGACTGGCGGAAAGCGTTGAGAAGTACTTGCACGTAAGTCCCCTTCAATGGACAAGCGCAAACAAGCTTCTGGATACGGGGCATGCAATCGGTGACTACAAACACCTGATGCAGCGTGTTGAGGAGAAGCAGCTCGACGCGCTGTTCAACATCGAATCCGTGCCGCAGGTCACCGCGCCGCAGCGGCATGCGGAAAAGCAGCAGCATGCAGCGAAAGAGCACGCCAAGGAGCCCTCCGTGAGCGAAGGAATTATTTCGATCGACGATTTCAACAAGCTGGACCTGCGCGTGGCGAAGATCGCCAAGGCGGAGCAGGTCGAGGGCGCGGACAAGCTGCTCAAGCTGACGCTCGACGTCGGCGAACTCGGCACGCGCACGGTGTTCGCCGGCATCAAGGCCGCGTACACGCCGGACCAGCTTGAGGGCAAGTTCGCGGTGGTGGTGGCGAACCTCGCGCCGCGCAAGATGAAATTCGGCGTCTCCGAGGGGATGGTGCTGGCGGCATCCGGCGAGAGTCCGGGGGTATTCCTGGTTTCGCCGGAATCGGGCGCCCAGCCTGGGATGCGAGTTAAATGATATTGATATTATAATATTGTTGTAATATCATTCGGGCGTTCGATCGAGGAACGCCCATGGAAAACAAGACCGCCCGCTTCACCGTCCTGCTCGATCCGCGCAAGAAACGGATCTTCGAAGACATCTGCGCCGAACAGGACCTCACACCCTCGCAGGTGGTGCGGCAGCTGATCCGCGAGTACGTGATCGCCAATGCCGGCGAACGCGAGCTGCCGGCCTGGCTGCTGACCGCCGCAGCGAAGAAGACCGCGACCGCCTGAGCCGATGGCGCTGCACGCCTTTCATCCGCGCTTGATGGAGTGCCTGCATGGCTACGATCGCCGCGCGCTGGCCGCCGATGTCAGCGCGGGAGTCACCGTGGGCGTCATTGCGCTGCCGCTGGCAATGGCGTTCGCCATCGCCTCAGGGCTGAAGCCCGAGGCGGGGCTGTTCACGGCGATCATCGCCGGCTTCCTGATTTCCGCGCTCGGCGGATCGCGGGTGCAGATCGGCGGCCCGGCCGGCGCCTTCATCGTCATCGTCTACGGCATCGTGCAGCAATACGGCCTCGGCAACCTGCTCGTCTCGACCGCGATGGCGGGCGTGCTGCTGTTCGTGATGGGGCTGACCCGCATCGGCTCGCTGATCCGCTACATCCCGGTCGCCGTCGTCATCGGCTTCACCAACGGCATCGCCATGCTGATCGCGCTCTCCCAGGTCAAGGAGATTCTCGGCCTGAAGATCGAGAAAATGCCGGCCGATTTCTTCGGCGCGACGCGCGCCATCGCCGGCGCGATCGACACGGTGAGCCTGCCGACCGTCGTCCTGGGGCTCGCCTGCCTCGCACTGATCGTCCTGTGGACTATGTTGGGCCGTATGGTGCCGTCGATGCTGCCGGAGGCCAAGGTGCCCGGCCGGCGCGGTTTGCTCACGCGCCTGCCCTCGACGCTGGTGGTGCTCGTGGCGGCCACGTTTGCCGTTGCAGCGTTCCATCTGCAAGTGGAAACCATCGGTTCGCGCTTCGGCGGCATCCCGAGCGCGATGCCCGCGTTCGCGTGGCCCGATCTCTCCTTGGACAACGCGCGCTACCTGATCTCGCCCGCGATCACCATCGCACTGCTGGGAGCCGTCGAATCGCTGCTCTGCGCGCGGGTCGCCGACAGCATGATCGACGAGCGGCACGATCCCAACCAGGAACTGATGGCGCAAGGCATTGCGAACTTTGTCACGCCGTTCTTCGGCGGCATGCCGGCGACCGGCACCATCGCCCGCACCTCGGCCAACGTGCGCAGCGGCGCGCGCTCGCCGATCTCGGGCATCGTGCATGCGCTGACGCTGCTCGCGATCGTGCTGCTGGCGGCGCCGCTGGCGAGCCACGTGCCGCTTGCCGCGCTCGCGGCGATCCTGCTGTTCGTCGCCTGGAACATGGGCGACTGGGGCGAGTTCGCGCGCCTGAGGCAGTTCTCGGTCCAGTACCGCACCATCTTGCTCGCGACCTTCCTGTTGACCGTGGTCGTCGATCTCACCGTGGCGGTGCAGATCGGCCTGGTGCTGGCCGCGCTGTTCTTCATCCACCGGATCTCGTCGCTGACCACGATCGAGCCGGTCGGCGCAGGCGTGGAGCTGCCGCAGGGCGCGGCAGCCTACCGGATATTCGGTTCGCTCTTCTTCGGCGCCGTCGGCAAGCTCGAGGCGCTGCTCGAGACGGCGGCCGGGCGCAAGCCGCCGCAGGTGCTGATCCTCGACCTGCACATGGTGATCAACCTGGATTCAACCTGCCTGGACACGCTCGAGGGCCTGCAACGCAGCCTGCGCAAGCGCGGCGCGTTCCTGGTGCTGTGCGGCGCGAATGAACACCCGCTGTCGCTGATGCGCCGCAGCGGCTTCCTGGAACAACTCGGAACGGAAAACCTGCAGCCGGACCTGGCTGCGGGGATCGGGCGGGCCCGGCTGCTGCTGGGCAGCGCCGGCGGCCCCCCTACGGCCTGACGTCGGGGTTCAGCCCCTGCCGCCGCAGCTGGCCGGCATGGCGGCGTTCGGGTAGCCGCGGCAGTTCCAGCTGATCTTGCCGCCATCCAGCTTCGGAGTCACCGAAATCTCGATGGCGTTCTTCTCGTTCCAGCCGCGGATTGCGCCGTTGGCTTCGACGATCCATTTGAATTCGCCGTACTTGGCGTCGGGTTTCGAAGCCAGCTTGACGCCGGCGCCCGCGCCAGTGAGGCTGCCGGCCTTCTCGGCCGCCGTCGCTACCTGCAACTTGGCCGCCTCGGCGCCGGCGACCAGCGTCTGCGCCGCCTCCCTGGATTCGCTGCCAGCCATTTGCGGCAGCACGAAGGAAACCGCGACAAATCCGACCAGGGCCAATCCGGCGATGACGAGCAGTGCGGCGCGCATATTCCGTTCTCCCAGCGTTGCTTGCGCTGAACTTTACCATGCCATTCCGGTGCCCAGCGTGGGGATGAAAAGGCAAAATTCGGTCATGCACCTGACCCGCCACCTGCGCATCTCCGGCCGCGTGCAGGGCGTCGGCTACCGCGACGCACTGCGCCGCGAGGCGCTGGCGCGCGGCCTTGCCGGCTGGGTGCGCAACCGCGGCGACGGCACGGTCGAGGCTGTCGTACAGGGCGATGCCGCGGCCGTCCATGCCGTGATCGCCTGGGCGCGGCGTGGACCGCCCGCGGCGCGCGTCGAACGGGTTGATGCGCGGGAAGCGGCTGGGGAATTCGGCCGGACCTATGCCGGCTTCGACCAACTTCCCAGCACCTGAAGTCTCGATTTTCGCTACCTCGCCCGTTTCCATTGCGGCGCGGCCTCCGGCGCAAAAGAATGCACGCCAGTCAACGCATACGGAGACCGCCATGTACGCCACGCTGACGCTTCCCGCCGGAGAAGAATTTTCCGCCTCGCGCCGCTCGCCGACCGTGCGGGTGCGTTCGGCCGACGAACTGCGCAACGCCCTGCGCCAGGCGCGCGGGCAGGCGCTCACGCTGGACGCCTCGGGCATGGATCGCGTGCTGCGGGCGGATACCAAGCGCGGGCTCCTGGAAGTCCAGGCGGCGGCCTCCTGGGCGGAACTGGCGAAGTACCTCGGCCAGCACAAGATCGACCTTGAGGCTTTTGCGCGGCTGCCGGGCCTGCCCTCGACGGTTGGCGAATCGGTTTCACTCGCCAGTCCCGGCCCGGATGGGCTGCCCGTGTGCGCCCACGTCGCGGCGTTGACGCTGGTCTCCCCTGACGGGGACCTCCGGCGCGCGGACCGCGAGACCAACCCGGAACTGCTGAAGCTGGTGCTCGGGGGCCAGGGCGCGCTTGGCGTGCTCTACAGCCTGACGCTGACGACCGATTCGCTCCTGCAAAGCGCGGCAAACGCCGTCGCGCCGGCCGAACTCGGTGTCCCGGAAGCGTCGCCGGCCGCGGCGGCCAGCACGCTCGAGTGCCTGCTGCCGCCGCAGGAGCTGGACGCGTACCTAAAGGATGTCCGCTCGCTCATCGAGGAGCGGCGGCTCACCCTGCTGGGCATCTCGGTACGCCGCTATCTTCCCGACGACAGCTGCCGGCTCAACTGGGCGACGCGCGAATGGGCCGGCGTCGAAATCCGCTTCGGCATGAAAACCACGCTCGGGGCGAGCGTTGCGGCGGCCGAAGTGCGCCGGGTGCTGCTTGCGGCGGCGATCGCGCGGGGCGGCTCATTCCCGATCCGCGATGCGCGCGACGCCACGCGTGCGCAACTGGCCGCCTGCTATCCGATGCTCAGCGAATTCCTTGCCGAAAAGCGCCGCGGCGATTCCGCCGACCGGTTGCACAACGCGTGGACCCGCCGTATCGCCGCCAGCTTGCGGTCGGAATCCTGCGACGTGCGTTGGGCGAAAAACTAGGCCGGAGAATTGCCGTACTGAAATTGGACCGCATCCGGGGTGAGCCAGGCGGCTAGCTCTCCCAGCATCTGTTCATCCGGCCGCACGCGCCAGGCGTCGCCGAGCGCGACATCGCAACTAGCGCCGGCGTTTTCGTAGTGCACCAGCACCGGACAGCCGCCCTCGCCCGCCGAGCGGTACGGCGCCAGCATGTCCATCAGGCGCTTGGGATCCTTCGCCTTGTCGGTGCGGCCGTTCATTTCGATGCGCAGGCGCGCACCCAGGCGCGCACGAAGCGAAGCGAGGTCGAGCAGGTCGTCGGCAGTAACGCGCATGCCGCCGCTGAAATCGTCGCGCTGTACCTTGCCCTGCACCACCAGCAGCCGGTCTTCCTTCAGCTTGTCGCGGTGCTTCTCGAACATTTCGTTGAAGACGGAGATTTCCGACTGCGCGGTGCCGTCGTCCAGCATCACCGCCATCATGCGGCCGCGGCGCGTCATCTGCACGCGCGCCGCGGACACCACGCCGGCAATCCAGACGCGCTCGCCGGCGGATGACAGCTTCGCCAGCGTCGTGCGCGGAAAACCCTTAAGTTCGCGCTCGTAGACCGAAAACAGGTGCCCGGACAGGCAGTAGCCGAGCGCCGCCTTTTCCTCGGTCAAGCGCTGCCGCAGGTCCCAAGGCCGGGTCTCCACCAGCACCAGCCCGGCGGTAAGCACCGGGTCGGCCTCGCCAAACAGGCTGGTCTGCGAGGCCGAGCGCTCAGCCTGCTCCGCGGCCTCGATGGCGCGGCCGGCGGAGGCGAGCAGGCTGGCGCGATTCGGGTTGACGCCGTCGAAGGCGCCGGCGCGGACCAAGGCCTCGATGCAGCGCCGGTTTACCACGCGCTTGTCGATGCGGCGGCAGAAATCGAAGAGATCGGTAAACGGTCCGGCCTTGCGCGCCTGCAGGATCGCCTCGATCGCCGATTGCCCCGTGCCGCGCACGCCGCCGAGGCCGTAGCGCACCGTCTTCAGGTCCACCGGCACGAAGCGGTAGTCGGAAGCATTGATATCCGGCGGCAGCACCGCCAGGCCGTTGGCGAGCGCGTCGTCGCGGAACTGGCGCAGCTTGTCCGTGTCATCCATGAGGGCGGACATGTTGGCCGCCATGAACGCGGCGGCATGGTGCGCCTTCATGTAGGCGGTCTGGTAAGCGAGCAGCGCGTAGGCCGCCGCATGCGACTTGTTGAAGCCGTAGCCGGCGAACTTCTCCATCAGGTCGAATAGCTGCGTCGCCCGGCCGCGAGTGACGCCGTTCTTTTCCGCGCCGGCGACGAAAATGCCGCGCTGCTGGGCCATTTCCTCGGCCAGTTTCTTGCCCATCGCGCGCCGCAGCAGGTCGGCGGCCCCCAGCGAATAACCGCCGATCACCTGCGCGATCTGCATCACCTGTTCCTGGTAGACCATGATGCCGTAGGTGGGCGCGAGGATCGGCTCCAGGCGCGCGTCCAGGTAATCGATGCGCTTGCGGCCCTGCTTGCATTCGATGTATTCCGGGATCAGCTCCATCGGGCCCGGCCGGTACAGCGCCACCAGCGCGATCACGTCCTCGAAGCGCGCCGGCGGCGCCTGCTTGAGCAGGTCGCGCATGCCGCGCGATTCAAACTGGAACACCCCGGTGGCATTGCCGGAGGCGAGGATCGCGTAGGTTGCCTTGTCGTCGAGCGGCAGCGCCTCGATGGAAAAATCCTTCTCGCCCATCTCGCGCACATAACGCTCGGCCCAGGACAGCACGGTGAGCGTGGTGAGCCCGAGGAAGTCGAACTTCACCAGGCCGACCGCCTCGACGTCGTCCTTGTCGAGCTGCGAGATCACGTGCGTGCCACCCTCGGCCGCGTAGAGCGGGCAGAAGTCGGTAAGCTTGCCGGGGGCGATCAGCACCCCGCCCGCATGCATGCCGACGTTGCGCGTCAGTCCCTCCAGCTTCTCGCCCAGCTCAAGCAGGTCGCGCACTTCCTCTTCCTTCTTCTCGCGCTGCGCTAACAGCGGCTCCATCGCGCGCGCGTCGGCGAGCGTGATCAGCTTGCCGGGCTGGAACGGGATCAGCTTTGCGATCTGGTCGCAGAAGTTGTAGCCGAGGTCGAGCACGCGCCCTGCGTCGCGCACCACCGCGCGCGCTGCCATGGTGCCGAAGGTGGCGATCTGCGAGACCGACTCCTCGCCGTATTTCTTGCGCACATAGTCGATCACGCGGTCGCGGCCGTCCTGGCAAAAATCGATGTCGAAGTCCGGCATCGACACGCGCTCCGGATTGAGGAAGCGCTCGAACAGCAGGTCGTACTTGAGTGGGTCGAGATCGGTGATGCCGAGCGCATAGGCTACCAGCGAGCCCGCGCCCGAACCGCGGCCCGGGCCGACCGGCACGCCGTTGGACTTCGCCCAGTTGATGAAGTCGGCGACGATCAGGAAGTAGCCTGCGTAGCCCATCTGCGCGATGGTCTTGATCTCGAAATTCAGGCGCTCCCGGTAAGGAGGCATGGCTTCGGCCTTCAGACCCAGCTTCTCGAACCTGCTCGCCAGGCCTTTCTCGGCTTCGCTCGCGAGGAAGGCATCCAGAGAAATGCCCTTCGGCGTCGGAAAGGCCGGCAGGCGGCTCTTGCCGAGCTCGATCTCGAGATTGCAGCGGCGTGCGATCTCGACCGCGTTCTCCAGCGCCTGCGGCACGTCGGCGAACAGCCGGGCCATCTCGTCCTGCGTCTTGAAGTACTGATCGGGCGTGAACAGCTTCGGCCGGCGCTGGTCGCCGAGCACGTAACCCTGCGCAATGCAGACGCGCGCCTCGTGCGCCTTGAAATCCTCGCGCTCGGTGAACTGCACTGGGTGCGTCGCTACCACCGGAAGATTCAGCTTGGCCGCCAGCGCCAGCGTGCCGCCGACCAGTTTTTCCGTGTTCGGCGCGCCGGCACGCTGTACTTCCAGGTAGTAACGCCCCGGAAAAAGCCCTGCCCAGGCCGCGGCGAGCTTCTCCGCCGCGGCGGCGTTGCCGCCCGCAAGCGCGTGCACGACATCGCCGCCGGCAAAGCCCGAGAGAGCGATCAGCCCGTCGGTGCCGATTTCCTTGAACCATTCCTTGGCGATCTCCGCCCGCGCACGGTGCTGGTTCTTCAGCCACGCACGCGACAGCAGCTCGGACAGGCGCTTGTAGCCGGTGCGCGAAGCGCAAATCAGCAGCGCGCGGTAGGGCTTTTCGCGGTCGGCATCGTTCTGGACCCAGCAGTCGGCGCCGATCAACGGCTTGACGCCGCCGGCGCGCGCCGCAGCGTAGAACTTGATCATGCCGAAGACATTGCCGCTGTCGGTAAGCGCGAGCGCCGGCATGCCGTCGGCCTTCGCCTTGGCGACCGCGTCGTCGATGCGGACGAGCCCATCCGTCACCGAGTACTCGCTGTGCATCCTCAGGTGAACGAAACGGGGAGCACTTTGAGCAGCCATGGGAATCGCTAAAAGTTTACCATCGCTGACATACCATCTACCCATGCGCGGCCTGTCACTGTTTGCCCTGTTCGCGGGCGCGATCTGCATCGCGCTCTCGCCGATCTGGGTGCGAGTTTCGGAAGTCGGGCCGACGGCCAGCGCTTTCTGGCGCGTCGCGCTTGCGGTCCCGCTGCTTTGGATTCTTTATGCTTTCAACAGCAAAGGACGAAAAATCCTCAACAGGGATCAATACCTTCCCTTACTCGCCACCGGCACCGCGTTCGCGGGCGATCTGGCCTTCTGGCACTGGTCGATCCAGCACACTTCGGTCGCCAATTCCACGCTGCTCGCCAACCTGGCGTCAATCTTCGTCACGCTGGCCGCCTGGCTGCTCTGGAAGCAGCGCCCGAGCGGACTGTTCGTTAGCGGCCTGGCGGCTGCGTTGCTCGGCACGGGATTGCTGGTGCGCGCAAGTCTGGGCTTCTCGCCGACTGCGCTGCTGGGTGATGCGCTCGGCGTCGTGACGGCGATGTTCTACGCCTGGTACCTGCTCTCGATGAAGGGCCTGCGCGACCGCGGCGCGGCAACGCTGCAGCTGATGGCGGCGACCACGACCATCACGGCGATCATCCTCCTGCCGGTCGCGCTCGCGTCGGCACATTTGACCGGCCAGGCGCTGCTGCCGCAGTCCAGCGCCGGCTGGCTGAAGCTGCTCGGTCTCGCCTGGATCTCGCACTCGGCCGGCCAGTCCCTGATCGCGTATGCTCTGGCGCAGTTGCCGGCGGCATTTTCCGCGGTCGGATTGCTGCTGCAGCCGGTCATGGCGGCGGCGTTTGCGTGGCTGCTGCTGGCCGAGCCCCTCTCGGCGCTGCAATGCGTCGGCGGTGCGGTGGTACTGGCAGGCATATACCTGGCGCACTTGGGGAGGAGCCGCGCATGAAATTCGGCGTGTTCGACCATCTCGATGCGAGCGGCGCGCCGCTCGCCGAATTCTACGAGAGCCGCCTGCGGTTGGCGGAGGCTTACGACCGCATCGGCATCCATGCACTGCACGTTGCCGAACACCATGCGACGCCGCTGGGCATGGCGCCCTCGCCCTCCGTATTCCTGTCCGCGGTGGCGCAGCGCACCAGGCGCCTGCGCTTCGGCCCCCTGGTCTACACGCTCGCGCTCTACCACCCGCTGCGCCTGGCGGACGAGGTCTGCATGCTCGACCACCTGAGCGGCGGACGCCTGGAACTCGGCGTGGGACGCGGCGTGTCGCCGATCGAGATCGAATACTTCGGCTTCGATCCGGCGAAATCGCAGGCAATGTACCTCGAGGCCTACCAGGTGATCCTCAAGGCGATGCGCGAACGCATCCTGAATTTCGAAGGCGAGTACTACCGTTTCAAGGACGTGCCGAACCATCTCGCGCCCCTGCAGCGTCCGCATCCGCCGATCTGGTACGGCATCGCCAATCCGGAGAGCGCGGAATTCGCCGCCGACAACCGCTTCAACATCGTCGGTACCGCGGCGCCAAGGGCGCTGCGCATAATCACCGACCGCTTCCGCGCGCAGTGGTCGAAAAACGGCAACGATCCGGCGCGGCTGCCGTTCATGGGCATCAGCCGGCACGTGGTGATCGCCGATACCGACGCCGAGGCGATGAAGCTCGCGCGACGCGCGTATGCGCGCTGGTGGGAGGGCTTCATCTACCTGTGGCGGCTGCGCGGCCTGAAGCCGCCTTTCACCACCTTCGTCGAGGATTTCGACACGGTGCTGAAGAACGGCCAGGCCATCGTCGGCTCGCCCGCTACCGTACGCGAAACCATCGCCGCGCAAGCGGGGGAGGCCGGACTCAATTATTTCCTGCTGCGCTTCGCCTTCGGCGACATGACGCTGCAGGAGTCGATGCGTTCGGTCGACCTGTTCGCCGGCCTCGTGCAGCCCGCCCTCGAGGAAATTCCCGCGTGAAGCCCCGCTTGCTGCTCCTGGTCCTGTTTCTTCTTGCAGGTAGCGCTTTTTCCCAGGAGTGGCCCGCGCGACCGGTGAAGTTCATCGTCTCGCAGGCGCCCGGCACCTCGCCCGATATCGTCGCGAGAATTCTGGCAGATCGGTTGTCGCGCCTTTGGGGCAGGTCCGTGATCGTGGAAAACCGGGCCGGCGGGCAAAACGTTCCCGGCGCCCAGGCCGCGGCGGGGGCACCCGCGGACGGCTACAACTTTTTCTATGCGACGACTGCCGCGATCGTCGTCAATCCGCTCACGGTCAAGGCGCTGCCCTACGATCCCGCGCGCGATTTCGTGCCGGTGGCAATGATCGCCAAATCGCCGATGGTGGTCGCGGTCAATCCGAGCGTCGCCGCCAAGACCCTCGCCGAGCTGGTGGCGCTCGACAGGGCGCAGCCCGGTCGGCTGGCGGCAGCCAACGAGGGCACCCGGACTTTCAGCGGCATGATGACCCAGATGCTCAACCAGACCGCCCGGATGCGCCTGCTGCAAGTGCCGTACAACGGCGTCGCGGCGGCGATCCAGGACACCATTGCGGACCGCACGCAGGTGGTGCTGGTGAGTTCTGCGGCGCTGCTGCCGTTCCTGAAGCGCGGCGACCTGCGTGCGCTCGCCGTCAGCTCGGGCAAGCGCGTGCGCGGGCTGGAAGACGTCCCGACCCTGGCCGAAACCTACCCGGGATTCGAGTACGTGGGCTGGTTCGCGCTGCTCGCGCCGACCGCCACGCCAGCAGCCATGATCCAGCGCGTCAACCGCGACATGGACAAAGCACTGACGGATCCCGTGGTCGCACAAAGGCTGTTTGATCTCGGCCTCGTCAACGAAGGCGCCGGCACGCCCGAGGCGCTGGGCGAATTCCTGCGCGCTGAACGCGCGCGCTGGGCGAAACTCGTGAAAGAAATCGACCTGCAGCCCGAATGAACTAGAGGACCACGGCTTCGGGTTCGCCCGCGCCGCCGGCCTCGACGAAGCCGATTTCGTAGGGCAGTTCGCCTTCCCGCTTCAGCAGCATCGTCGCCGCCGCGACCTGCTCGCGCGCGACCGCGATCACCATGCCGATGCCGCAGTTGAACACGCGGTGCATCTCGTCTTCCGCGACCTTGCCGTTCTGCTGCAGCCAGGTGAAGATCTGCGGCCGCGGCCACATTTTCTTGCGCAGCACGGCGCGCATGCCCTGCGGCAGCATGCGCGGTACATTACCGACCAGCCCGCCGCCGGTGATGTGCGCGAGTCCCTTGACTTGCACTGCGGCCATCAGCTTCAGTACCGGTTTCACGTAGATGCGGGTCGGCTCCATCAGCGTGTCGGCGAGGTCGGAGCTCGGTTTGTCCTCGCCCACGATGCGGCGGATCAGCGAGTAGCCGTTGGAGTGGGCGCCGCTGGAGGCGAGGCCGAGCAACACGTCGCCCGGCTGGATGCCGCTGCCATTGACGATCTTTTCCTTTTCGACCACGCCGACGCAGAACCCGGCGAGGTCATACTCTCCTTCCGGGTACATGCCGGGCATTTCGGCGGTCTCGCCGCCGATCAGTGCACAACCGGCTTCTTCGCAGCCCTCGGCGATACCCTTGATGACCTGGGTGGCGACGCCCTTGTCGAGCTTGCCGCAGGCGAAGTAGTCGAGGAAAAAAAGCGGCTCGGCGCCCTGCACGAGCACGTCGTTCACGCTCATCGCCACCAAGTCGATGCCCACCGTGCCGTGCCGGCCGAGCATGAACGCGAGCTTGAGCTTGGTGCCGACGCCGTCGGTGCCGGAAACCAGGATCGGCTCCTTGTACTTCTTGGGGATCGCACACAGCGCACCGAAGCCGCCCAGCCCCGCCAGCACTTCGGGGCGCAGAGTGCGCTTGGCGAAGGGCTTGATCGCTTCGACGAGGGCGTCCCCGGCGTCGATGTCCACGCCGGCATCGCGATAGGAGAGAGGTTCCGACATGGCGGGTAAAATGATGTCTTTCCAGCAATTTTACGTGAAATGCAGCTTTGTTCATGAAGCAACTCGCGTTGGGCATCTCGCCTCGGCAACAGCCCACGCTCGACAATTTCGTGCCCGGCGCCAACGCCGAGCTGATCTCTCGCCTGCGGGCGTTCAAGACTGGAAATTTTTCCGAAAACGTCCTGTATCTCTGGGGCGAGGCGGGTTCCGGCAAAAGCCATCTGCTGAGCGCCTGCGCCGGCCCGAACGTGGTGGATGACGTCGATAAGCTCGACGATACGTCGCAGATCGGCCTTTTCAACGCCATCAATGCGGCCCGGCAGTCCGGCGGCGCGGTACTTGCAGCTGGCAACGCACCGCCGGCGCAGCTGCCGCTGCGCGAGGATCTGAAATCGCGCCTGGCCTGGGGGCTGGTGTACCAGGTCAAGCGGCTGACCGACGAGGAACGGGGCGTTTACCTGCGCGGCGAAGCGGCGCGCCGCGGTACGCAGCTCCCGGACGAGGTTGTTTCCTACCTGCTTACCCGCATGCGCCGTGACCTGCCTTCCCTGGCGGCGATGCTGGACCGGCTGGACCGCGCGTCGCTGGAGCGGAAGCGGCCCATCACGCTTCCTCTCGTGCGCGAAACACTGAAAGACGATGAGGGATGAATCTCACGCTGTTTGATCTGGACAACACGCTCCTTGCCTGCGATTCCGACTACGAGTGGGGGCAGTTCCTGGTGGACCGGGGCGTGCTCGGTCGCGCCGAATACGAGGCGCAGAACGCCGCCTTCTACGAGCAATACAAGGCCGGCACGCTCGATATCCACGAATTCCTCGGCTTCGCGCTGCGCCCGCTCGCCGAGCACGCGCCGGAAGACCTCGAACGCTGGCACGCGGAATTCATGGCGGCGCGCATCCGCCCAGCGATCAGCGCCGCCGCCAGGGCGCTGGTGCGCAGGCACCTCGACGAGGGGGACCTGTGCGCCGTGGTCACCGCCACCAACAGCTTCGTGACCGGGCCGATCGCGCGCGAATTCGGCGTGCCGCACCTGATCGCGACCGAGCCGGAACGGGTCGCTGGACGCTTTACCGGCCGGGTCGCGGGCGTCCCCTGCTTCCGCGAGGGCAAGATCCGTCGGGTCGACGACTGGCTCGCGAGCCAGGCACGCGCCCTGAAGGACTTTTCGCAGAGCAGCTTCTACAGCGACTCGCACAACGACCTGCCGCTGTTGGAACGCGTGTCTCGCCCGGTCGCCGTGGACCCGGACGACAGGCTGGCCGCGGAGGCCGCGCGCCAAGGCTGGCAGGTGATTTCCCTGAGATAATCCCCGCGCGCAATGATCAAACGCTTCATCCGCCGCGTGTTCGGCCTCGATGCCCCGGGTCCGCGGCGCGTACCGCAGTCGCGCCACCGCGTCACCCGCAATTCGATCAGCAGCAGCGCGCTCAAGGTTTGCGACGTGCTGGCCGACCGCGGCTATGCAGCCTATGTGGTCGGCGGCGCGGTGCGCGACGTCCTGCTCGACATCGAGCCGAAGGATTTCGACGTCGCCACCGACGCGCGCCCCGAGCAAATCAAGCCGCTCTTCCGCCGCGCGCTGGTGATCGGGCGCCGCTTCCGCCTGGTGCACGTCATGATGGGCCCCGAAACCATCGAAGTCTCGACCTTCCGCGCCGCCGACAGCCAGACCGCCGAGAAGGACGAGCACGGCCGCGTGCTGCGCGACAACGTCTTCGGCAGCCTGGAAGAGGACGCGCGGAGGCGCGATTTCACGGTCAACGCGCTCTACTACGACTGCCGCTCCGGCGAGATCATCGACTACCACGGCGGCCTCGCCGACCTGAAGAAGCGCACGCTGCGTATGATCGGCGACCCCGAGACCCGCTTCCGGGAGGACCCCGTGCGCATGTTGCGCGCGGTGCGCCTCGCGGCGAAACTTGGGCTCACCATCGACAGCGCGACGCGCGCGCCGATCAAGCGCCTTGCGCCGCTGCTCGAGCACGTGCCGCCACCACGCCTGTTCGAGGAAATGCTCAAGCTGCTGCTATCGGGCCACGCGAGCGCCTGCCTGCGCCAGCTGCGCAGCGAAGGCCTGCACAAGGGCATGCTGCCGCTGCTCGACGTGATCCTCGACCAGCCGCTGGGCGAGCGCTTCGTCACGCTGGCGCTGGCGCAGACCGACGAGCGCGTGCGCTCCGACCGGCCGGTGTCGCCGGCGTTCCTGTTCGCCGCACTGCTGTGGCACGAGATCCTGGCCGCCTGGAAGGCGCGCGAGAAGCGCGGCGAGAGGCGCATCCCGGCGCTGGAGGCGGCAATGGACGAAGTGCTCGAGGCGCAAAGCGGCAAGCTGGCGATCACGCGCAGGCTCACCGCCACCATGCGCGAAGTCTGGGCGATGCAGCCGCGCTTCGAGGAGCGCTCCGCCCAGCGCCCCTACCGGCTGCTGGAACTGCCGCGCTTCCGCATGGCCTACGACTTCCTCGCGCTGCGCGCGCAGAGCGGAGAAGTACCGGCAGAGCTCGAAACCTGGTGGCGAACGTTCCAGAGCGCGGACCACGAGACGCGGGACGCGATGCTGCTGCCTGACACCGGCCCGCACAAGAAACGCCGCCGCAAGCGCCGCGGCAAAAAGGCCGCCGGGTCTCCCGGACCGGGCGCGCCGCCGGCGGAATGACGCTCGCCTATGTGGGTCTCGGCGCGAACCTTGGGGATCCGCAACGTACCGTGTCGCAGGCGATGCTGGAGCTCGCACAGCTGCCGAAAAGCGCGGTAGCGGGCCGGTCGCCGTTGTACCGCAGCGCCCCGATCGGCTTCAAAGCGCAGCCGGACTTCATCAACGCGGTGGTCAGCCTGAAGACGGAACTGGCGGCCGAAGCCCTGCTGGATGAACTGCTCGGCATCGAGCTGCGCCACGGGCGCAAACGCAGCCTCCCGAACGCACCGCGGACCCTGGACCTGGACCTGCTGCTCTACGGCGACCGCGAGCTGTCGACGCGGCGCCTGGCGATCCCCCACCCCCGCATGCACGAGCGCGCCTTCGTCCTGAAACCCCTGCTCGACCTCGATCCCGGCGCATCGGTTCCGGGCAGGGGGCCTGTTCGGGCACTGCTTGCCGCCTGCAAAGACCAGCCCGTAGAAAGGATCGCCTGACATGCAGATGCCTCCGATTGTCGTCTCCGCCGTCCTGTTGTGCGCCTCGAACGTGTTCATGACTTTCGCCTGGTACGCGCACCTGAAGGAGCTCTACTCCAAGCCCTGGTGGATCGCTGCGCTGGCGAGCTGGGGTATCGCCCTCTTTGAATACCTGCTGCAGGTGCCGGCCAACCGCGTTGGCTATACGGTGCTTTCGCTTGCGCAGCTGAAAATCATGCAGGAAGCGATCACGCTTACCGTGTTCGTGCCGTTTGCGTTCCTCTACATGCAGCAGCCGCTCAAGCTCGACTATCTCTGGGCAAGCCTGTGCATCATGGGCGCCGTCTACTTCATCTTCCGCAGTGGATAGCGTGGTTGGAAAATTCGGGCACATCGCCATAGAGGGGCCGATCGGCGCCGGCAAGACAAGCCTCGCGCGCCGGCTCGCAGAGCGCCTTGGCGCCGAACTGCTGCTCGAGCAGCCCGGCGAGAACCCGTTTCTCGCGCGCTTCTACCAGGACATGGCGCGCTACGCGCTTCCGGCGCAGCTGTTCTTCCTGTTCCAGCGCGCGCGCCAACTCGAGGTGCTGGCGCAGCCGGACATGTTCGGCCGCCCCACGGTGTCGGATTTCCTGCTGGAAAAGGATCCGCTGTTCGCGCGCATCACGCTTTCCGCCGACGAACTGGCGCTGTACCAGAAAATCTACGATGCCATCCGGCCGCGCACGCCGGCGCCGGACCTGGTGGTCTACCTGCAGGCGCAGCCCGCGACGCTCTACGAGCGGGTGCGACGGCGGGCGGCGGACTTCGAGCGCGGCATCGGCGAGGACTACTTGGCGTTGCTGGCCGAGGGTTATGCGCGCTTCTTCTACAACTACGCGGCCGCGCCGGTGTTGATCGTGAATTCGGAAAACCTGAATTTCGTCGCGCGCGACGCCGACCTGGAACTGTTGCTCGCGCGCATGCGCGGCATGAAGAGCAGGCGCGAGTTCTTCAGCCTGGGATAGTCCGCTCGGCCTAGCTGGGGTAGGGCTCGAACATCATCGACTCGACCGGGCAGCCCATCGCCTGCGCCATCTTGTCCATGGCGTCGTCGGTAAGCTGCACCGCCTGGAAATCGGCGTCGCCGCCCTTGGACGAAATGAATGCCTTGGCCGCGGCCTCCGTGTTCCAGGTCACCACCGGGTCGGGGCTGACGCCGGCGACCTGCTGGCAGATCGGGAATCCGTCGGATTTGTAGATGATGGCGTACATGCAAACCCCTCCGAAAACCATGCGATCGACGACCCGAAAACTTTAACCCAAGTGGGGGGTTTCGGCTAGAACCCGCCCTAATCATTTCGTCTTGCGGCAAATCCGCTGTTAGCGCAGCAGGCACGAAAAAGCAACACCCTTGTTTGCACGAGGGAATTATCAGGCGTCTAATGGCTGCGGGAGGTGCCGGGCGGGGCTCGGTGCCAAGGTCTACCACCCCTCCGCAAGGGGGATTCTTTTGGGGGAAATGTCATGAGCGATATGCGCGATGCCACAGGCCTGAGAGGGCTCTGCAAGTCGTATGCCGAAGTGCAGTACGAGTACGAACCGGCGACGGGAACCGTCTGGGGCTGGATGAACCAGCGCGGCAATCCCTGCTTCAACCTTGGCCTGCTCAAGGATTTGCGCTCGTTCGGCGGGGAATTGACGGCCAACAGCGGTCACGTCGAGTTCGAAGGCGCCATGCACAAGGCGCATTACTACGTGGCTGGCTCAAAGGTACCGCGGGTCTATAACCTTGGCGGCGACCTGGCGCTATTTCTGCTGTTGATCCGTTCGCGCGACCGTGATGCGCTCGCACACTACGCCAAGTTGTGCATCGACAATATTCACGCACGCGTGCAGAACTATTTCTGCCCGACGCTGACGACCATCTCGCTGGTGCAAGGCGACGCACTGGGCGGCGGCTTCGAGACTGCACTCGCTTCGGACGTCATTGTCGCCGAGGAATCGGCGATGCTCGGCCTGCCCGAGATCCTGTTCAACCTGTTCCCGGGCATGGGCGCCTACAGCCTGCTGGCGCGGCGCGCGAGCCCGCGCATCGCCGAGGAATTGATCTTCTCGGGCAAGATTCTCCCTGCGGCGAAGTTGCATGAGATGGGCATCATCGACGTCCTCGCCAAGGATGGCGAAGGTGAATCCGCCGTGCAGACATGGATCGCGAAGAATACGCGCCGGCGC
>DATJYN010000040.1:0-16209 GCA_035499575.1 Burkholderiales bacterium
CGACTTGCCCTGCGCCGCGAGCACGATCGCGCGGCACGCCGGGTCTCCGTCCAGCGATTCGAAGGCATCGGCGATCTGCTGGATCAGCGCGTAGTCGAAGAAATTGTGCGGCGGCCGGCGGATTTCGACCGTTGCGACGAAATCCGCAAGTTCGACGCCGATGTCCTTCTGGGCTTCAGTCGCGGGCATGCAGTCCTCCACCTGGCAATTTCAACGCAGGCCGAGCCCGCGGGCAATGATGCCGCGCAGGACTTCGGTGGTGCCGCCCTGCAGCGTCAGCTTGGGCGCGATGGTCACGGCCTGGCGCAGGACTTCGTCGAACGCCCCGCGGTCGGCGTGGCGCGGATCGACGAAGGCCGCAAGTTCGCGCGCCTTCGCGGGAAGTTCCTGCTCCCAGATCGTGCCGAGATCCTTGACGATCGAGCCTTCCAGCACCGGCTCCTTGCCCGCCTGCAGCATGCCGTTGACCGACACCGACATCCTGCGCAGCGCGTGCAGCTGCGCGACCAGCCGGCCGACGCCTTCGGCGCCCCGCAAGTCGGGCTTTGCGCCGAGCACGCGCACCAGTTCGAACAGCACCGCAGAGGTTTCCAGGAAACGCTCCGGCCCGCTGCGCTCGTAGGCGAGCTCGCTGGTTGCCTGCCGCCAGGCGGCGTCGACTTCGCCGAACACGTGGTCGTCGGGAATGAACAGGTCGTTGAACACCACTTCATTGAAGTGCTTCTCGCCGCTCATGTCGGCGATCGGATTGACCTTGATTCCAGGCGCGGCCATGTCGACCAGGAACTGCGTCAGGCCGTGGCGGCGGTTCTCCTTCGTCGAAGGCGAGGTGCGGAACAGGCCGATCATGTAGTTCGCGTGCTGCGCGCCGGTGGTCCAGACCTTGGTGCCGTTGACCTGCCAGCCGCCCTTGGCCCGCGTCGCGCGCGTCTTCGCCGCGAACAGGTCCGAGCCCGAGCCCGGCTCGCTCATGCCGATGCAGAAGCAGCATTCGCCGCGCACGATGCGCGGCAGGATGTCGGACTTGATCGCCTCGTTGGCGTACTTGAGCAGGATCGGCCCGCTCTGCCGGTCCGCGGTGAAATGCAGGCCGACCGGCGCGTTGGCGACGCGGAATTCCTCGGTGACCACGTAGCGCTCGAGGAAGCTGCGCTCCCGGCCGCCATAGCGCTTCGGCCAGGTCATGCCGATCCAGCCCTGCTTGCCGACCTTGCGGCTGAATTCCGGGCTGTAGCCGGCATAGGTGGAGCGCGCGCGCGGATCGAACGTGCCGGCGGCGGTCTCCTGCCGGACGAAATCGCGGACCTCTTCGCGCAGCGCCTGCGCCTCGGGCGGCAGGCGGATCGGGTCGAAGTGGATCGGCGCGGACATGAAGTCCCTAGCGCGCCGCCAGCATCGGCCAGAGCGCGTCCGCGCCCTTTGCCGCCACCGCGTTGCCCAGCCGCACGGCCCAGGCGCTTTCGCTGCCGAAATCGTCGCGCCAGGCCCACAGGCGCTGCGTGTAGCGGTGCAGGACATGCTCCTTCGAGAATCCGATCGCGCCATGCACCTGGTGGGCAATGGCGGCGCCCTTCTCCGCGGCTTCGCCGACGCGGATTTTCGCGCTTGCGATTTCGAGCAGCACGGCCTCGTCGAATCCGTGCGCCTTGTCGATCGCGTCGGCAGCCGAGCCGGATGCGGCCAGCGCCACTGCTGCCTCGCCCGCGAGCCGCGCGAGATTGTGCTGCACCGCCTGGAAACCGCCAATCGGCCGCTCGAAGGCGATGCGTTCCTTCGCGTACGCCACCGAACGGTCGAGGATCGATTGAAGTGCGCCTGCCATTTGCACAGAGCGCACCGCGGCTCCCATCGCCATCAACTTGTCCTCGTCGAGGCCCGGCGGCGCATCGGCAAGCGCCAGCGGCGTCACACCATCGAGCACCACGTCATCGCGAGGTTCACCGGCAATGCTGGATCCGGCATGGATTTCGCAACTGCCGCGCTCGACCAACACAACGATCGCTTTGCCGCCGCGTCTCGCAACAACCGCAAGCTGACCCACATCGCGTGCAAAAGGCACCGAGGTCGCGGTTCCGGACAGCTTGCCGTCCGCTCCGATCAGCAACTGCTCCCCGTCGCGCACCGGCGCAACGCAGAGCATGCCCTGCGGCACGTTGAGTTTCGCCTGTGAAAGCAGCCAGCCCGCCAGCAGCGTTTCGGCCAACGGCAGCGCCACCGCGAATGTGCCGGCGATCCTGAGGACCTCGAAGCCGTCCGCGACGCCCGCGCCGGCGCCGCTCAGCGATTCCGGCACCCAGGCCTTGGTCAGGCCGGCATCTTCCAGTGCGCGCCAAAGCGGTGCCCGCCACCGATCGTCGGCGGCACCGTTCAGCGTTTGCGGATCGCCGAGATCGCGGAAGATCCGGGTGGTCGTGTCGACGAGGATGTTGCCCGCTTCCGTCATGACATGCGGTGCCCCGGGCAGTTGGTTGTCTGGCGGCAGGCGCAATCCACCGCGGACCTGTCTCTGCGGTGAATCCCCTGCAGCAGGGAATTTTACAGGGACATCTCGGAATTTTAGCCGGCTCAATGGCTTCCCCTGGTGTCCGCGCATATCCGGGTCTGCGGGCCTGCTGAACCGGCGTTCTTGGCCGATACCCCGCATTTCCCGGAGCAACAAATCGATATCCGGGTACTGAGTGCAGATTTCAAGCCCTTGAAAAGCACGTTCCAGCACCTACGTCCGGGGCAGATCAACCCTCAAAGGAGGACATTGGCATGGAACTTTCGCTATTTCCCCGCGACATGTTCGCGGAGCTGGACCGGCTGCAGCGCCAGATGCAGCAAGTGTTTGAATTTTCGCCAAGCATTCGCGGTATGGCGAGCGGCCGTTTCCCTCCCCTGAACGTAGGCAGCACCGCGGAGTCCGCGGAGATCTACGCCTTCGCGCCTGGCCTCGATCCAGCGGGCATCGAAGTGAACCTTGATCGCGGAGTGCTGAGCATCTCCGGGGATCGGAAGAGCGACCTGCCGCATGAAGACGCCAAGGCGAGCGTCCACGCCAACGAGCGGTTTGGAGGGCGATTTCACCGGGTCATTACGCTTTCCGACGACCTTGACCCGGACTCGGTCGAGGCCAAGTACCGCGATGGCGTGCTCCACGTCAGCATAAAGCGGCTGGCGACGGCGCAGCCGCGTCGCATCAACGTCAACTAAGGGATATCGCCATGGATGAAAAAACCGCAGTTGCCCGGGAACTCCAGGCCGCCGAACTCGCCACGTTGCTGCCGCCGGTCGACATCCTCGAGGACGCCACGGGCATCACGCTCTACGCCGACCTGCCCGGCGTGCCGAAAGAGAAGCTGCATATCGAAGTGGACGGGGATACGCTGACGATCGAGGGCGAGATGGACATGCGCATGCCGGACGGCATGGAAGCGACCCACGCCGAGGTGAGTGTGCCGCGCTTTCGCCGCGTTTTCACGCTATCGAAGGAACTGGACACCGGCAAGCTCGAGGCGCTACTGACGCAAGGGGTGCTGAAGCTCCACATCCAGAAAGCCCAGCACGCGAAACCTCGCCGGATAAGCATTCAGTCTGGTTGATACGTCATGGGCGAATGGCCGCACTGAGAACTCGGCTCATTCCCGGCACGTCGGAGAATGAGCCGGTTTGCGGTTGACTGTTTGGCGGAGAGAGAGGGATTCGAACCCTCGATACCGGTTTAAGCCGGTATAACGCCTTAGCAGGGCGCCCCCTTCGGCCACTCGGGCATCTCTCCGGTGTTTCGATGCGGCGCGAAGTCCCGCAATTCTACCCTGCTATATTCGAACCAGACCAAGACAAGGGGAGCCGGCATGAAATCGTTGCGACTGATTCTACTTCTGGCGGCGCTGCCTTTTGCCGGCTGCGCGACGCAATCCGGCGACGGACTCGCGCACATTCAGAACATCGTCGTGATCTATGCCGAAAATCGCAGCTTCGACCACCTCTACGGCCTGTTCCCCGGCGCCGAGGGCGTTGCGCAGGCGACCGCCGAGCAGAAGACCCAGCTCGACCACGACGGCAAACCTCTGCCGCACCTGCCTCCGGCATACGAGCGCGGCAAGCCCGATCCGCACAATCCCGCCGTCGCCGGGCTGCCGAACGGACCGTTCCGCATTGACCTGCCGCCGGTGAATCGCCGCCTCGATGAGGTGCTGCCGAGCCCCTGGCACCTGTACTACCAGAACATCGAGCAGATCAATGGCGGCAAGAACAACATGTTCGCTGCCATGTCGAACGTCGGCGGTTGGGTGATGGGCTACTTCGACGGCTCGAAGATGAAAGTCTGGCAATGGGCGCGCGAATACACGCTCGCCGACCACTTTTTCATGGGCGCGTTCGGCGGCTCCTACCTGAACCACCAGTGGCTGGTCTGCGCCTGTACGCCGATGGACCCGAACGCGCCCGCGAGCGTGCGCGCGCAACTCGAGCCCGACGGCAAGCTGAAGAAGCGGCCCTCGTCGCCGCCTTCGGTGCTGCAGGGCCCGGTGGAAGTCTTCGACGGCCGCGCCTCGCCCGACGGCTACCTGGTGAACACTTCGCAGCCGCCCTATCAGCCGAGCGGAATTCCGCCGGCGCCGAACGGCAGCCGCGACCTCGCTGACGCCACGAAATTTCCCGCGCCGCCTTACAAGGATCGGACCATCGGCGACACGCTGTCGAAGAAAGGCATCACCTGGGCCTGGTACTCGGGCGGTTGGGACGCCGCGCTCGCCGACGGCCGGCAAGCGCCGGGCGTGAAGCGCTCGGTGATCTACACGCGCTCGGATACCAGCCCCAACTTCCAGCCGCACCACCAGCCGTTCAACTACTACGCGCGGTTCGCGCCCGGCACCCGGGACCGCGCCGAACACCTGAAGGACGAAAAGGACATGCTCGCGGCAATTGACGCGGGTACGCTGCCTCAGGTTGCGTTATTCAAGCCCGCCGGCCGCTATACCGAGCATCCGAGCTACACCGACGTAGTGAGCGGCGACGAGCACATCGCGATGCTGCTGGAGCGCCTGAAGAAGAGCCCGCAATGGCCAAACATGGCGATCATCGTCACCTACGACGAGAACGGCGGCTTCTGGGACCACGTGCCGCCGCCCTCCGGGCCGGGCTGGGGTGATCGTTGGGGTCCGGGCTCGCGCATCCCGGCAATCATCGTGTCGCCCTACGCAAAGCGCGGCTACGTCGACAAGACGGTCTACGACACCACGTCGATCCTGAAATTCATCACCGAACGATTCGACCTGGATCCGCTACCGGGCGTGCGCGCCAATGCAGGCGACCTGACGAACGCCTTCGACTTCTCCCGCTAGGCCTGCTCCAGCTCGAAGGCCTTGTGCAGCACGCGCACGGCCAGTTCGGCGTACTTTTCGTCGATCACCACCGAGATCTTGATCTCCGAGGTGGAGATCATCTGGATGTTGATGCCCTCTTCGGCCAGCGTGCGGAACATCTTCGCCGCGATGCCCGAGTGCGAGCGCATGCCCAGGCCGACGATCGAGATCTTCGCCATGCGGTCGTCGCCGGAGATGTCCTTGCACTTGATCGCGGGCTTGACCTGGTCGTTGAGCATCTTCATGGCGCGCTTCAGATCGTCGCGGCCGAGCGTGAACGACAGGTCGGTGGTGCCGTCGTGGCTGACGTTCTGCACGATCACGTCGACGTTGATGCCGGCATCGGCGATCGGCCCGAGGATCGCATAGGCGACGCCGGGCTTGTCGGGCACGCCGTGCACGGTGACTTTGGCCTCGTCGCGCTGCGCAGCGACGCCGGAGACAACTGCTTTTTCCATCGCCATATGCGGGTCTTCCTCGAAAGTGATGAGCGTGCCGGAGCGCGCCTCCTCCTCCACCGGCAGCTTCGGGTCGGTCAGGCTGGAGAGCACGCGCGTCGGCACCCGGTACTTGCCGGCGAATTCGACCGAGCGGATCTGCAGCACCTTGGAGCCGGCGCTGGCCATCTCGATCATTTCCTCGAATGACACGGAGTTCAGGCGGCGCGCTTCGGGCACGATGCGCGGGTCGGTGGTATAGACGCCGTCGACGTCGGTGTAGATCTGGCATTCGTCGGCGCCGAGCGCCGCGGCGAGCGCCACCGCCGAGGTGTCCGAGCCGCCGCGGCCGAGCGTAGTGATGTTGCCCGCTTCGTCGACGCCCTGGAAGCCGGCCACCACCGCGACGCAGCCGTTTTCAAGGTCCTGGCGCAGGTTCATCTCGTCGATGGAGATGATGCGCGCCCGCGTATGGGCAGAATCCGTCAGCACCTTCACCTGCCAG
The DNA here is from genome assembly GCA_035499575.1 of Burkholderiales bacterium. Taxonomy (GTDB): domain Bacteria; phylum Pseudomonadota; class Gammaproteobacteria; order Burkholderiales; family SG8-39; genus RBG-16-66-20. The sequence continues at coordinate 6,291 of DATJYN010000040.1, forward strand.
CCGGCGTAGCTGCGCGCCTTCACGCCGAGCGCAAGCAGCGCCATCGCCAGCAGGCCGACGGAAACCTGCTCGCCGGTCGAGGCGACCACGTCCAGTTCCCTGGGGTCCGGGTGCTCCTGCAGGCCGGCCGCGAGCGACAGCAGCCGGTTGGTCTCCCCGGACATGGCCGAGGGCACGACGACCAGGCGGTGCCCCGCCGCGTGCCACTTGGCGATGCGCCAGGCGACGTTGCGGATGCGCTCGATGGAGCCGACCGAGGTGCCGCCATATTTCTGGACGATCAGGGCCATGCGGGTGGCGGGAGGGAAGCGTGGCGGAGAGTGAGGGATTCGAACCCCCGAGCCCTTGCGGGCTAACGGTTTTCAAGACCGCCGCATTCGACCGCTCTGCCAACTCTCCTTGAAAAATCGGCGTAACGCCCCCATTTTAACCTGTTGCCGGACAAGGGCTTTTGGCGGAACTTGCGGCGGGTCTGACAGTCTGATGTAAGCTTCCCGAACAGGAGGACACGATGGAACGAGAACTTCAGGCAGTGAACACCGGCTACGGCACGATTGCCGAGCAGTCGGACTCGCAGAAAGTCCTGCGCAACACCTACATGCTGCTCGCCCTGACCATGGTACCGACAGTGGCTGGAGCCTGGATCGGCATGCAGACCGCGTCGATCATCACCGGCAGCCCGATCCTGGCGTCGGTGCTGATGCTGGTCGGCGTGATCGGCCTGCAGTTCGGCATCACTGCCTATCGCAACAGCGTGGTCGGCATCGGCCTCCTGCTGCTCATGACCGGCGTGCTCGGCTGGTGGCTGGGGCCGATCCTGAATTACGCGCTCGCCATGAAGAACGGCATGCAGCTAGTCGGCTACGCGGCCGTCGGCACGGGCACCATTTTCTTCGCCATGGGCACGATCGCCACGGTGACCAAGCGCGACTTCAGCTTCATGGGCAAGTTCCTTGTCGTCGGCATGATCGCGGTGGTGATCGCCGGCTTGGCGAACATGTTCCTGCAGATCCCGGTGCTCAGCCTGGTGATCTCGACCATCGCGCTGGTGGTGTTCTCGCTGTTCCTGCTCTTCGACCTGTCGCGCATCGTGACCGGCGGCGAGACCAACTACGTGATGGCCACCACCGGCGTCTACCTCAGCCTGCTCAACATCTTCGTGAGCCTGCTGCAGCTGCTGATGGCCCTGGCGGGCGATCGCGACTGACGCGGAAGTGCCGGCGTCAAAAAGGCGCCTGCGGGCGCCTTTTTTGTTTCCAGCTGCGGGTTTATTTGAGGTCCATCTTGATGCGGTTGCTGACGATGCCCTCCACCAGGAACAGCTTCTGCTGGTCCTCGGGGCGCGGCGACGGGTTCACGAACTCGCGGCCGCCTGAAATTATGCCGTTGTAGACGTCCCGCTTGCCATGCAGGATCCGCCTCGGATGACGCGCGGCGCTCGATGCGTCCCTGACGAACACCGCGATGAAGTCGTTCCAGGTATCGTCGACCTGCAGGCTGGTGTAGGACTCGAGCAGCTGGGGGGTGTAGCCGTTGCGCTTCGCCCAGGTCACCAGCGCGTTGCCGCTATCCGGGTAGAAGCGCCAGCAGTCGACCGGGTAGCGGTGGAAGATCCCGTTCGATGGCACGTTCAGGTAGAACAGTCCAGCGGGCTTCAGCACCCTAAGGATTTCGAGGAACAACACCCAGAACATCTCGGAGTGCTCGAAGCAGGAGCTGGAGAGCACCACGTCGGCCGAGGCATCCGGGAAAGGCAGCACGTACGGATCGTCGAGAACCACGTCGACATCGTTGCCCGCGACGAAATCGACGCCGACGTATTCCAGCGGCGCCCGCATCAGCTCCTTGAGCGAGCCATTGACGTTCTGCGCGCCGATGTCGACCACGGTGAGCGGCTCCTTCGTTGACGCGGCCGGCAAGTAGGTGTCGAGGAAGGCCCTGCCGTTCTGCATTGCCGTTGGATGCATGGCTTGCGCTCCCTTTTGCCCGCTCCGGTCAGAGCATGCCAGACGCCCGCAATCCCTGGTACAGGCACAGGACGCCGCAGACGATCAACAAGCCGAAGGTCAGCGCCGTGCCCCAGAAGCGGCCGAACTTGAACTTTTCGGTGAACGACAGCGCGTAGCCGTGAATCAGCCGGGCGAACACAAGGATGATGCCCGCGGCGTGCAGAAAGTAGACCGAGAAATGGCTCAGTTCGAGCATGGCCATCATCAGCAGGATGAACGGCGCATATTCGGCGAAGTTGGCGTGCCCGCGCATGCGCCGGAGCACCAGCGGGTCTCCGCCATCGCCCAGGCTCACGCGCCCTCGCACTGCAACCACGCGAACGCTGAGGACGAAAAACAGGATTGCGAGGATTCCTGCATAGAGCGGCGTGACGGCCATGGGGACCTCCGGTTCAGGGGTTGCGCTCGAACAGAGCGATGGATTCTACGTGCGCCGTGTGGGGAAACATATTAACCACGCCGGCAGCCGACAGCGTGAAGCCCTTGTGGTGCACCAGCACGTCGGCGTCCCGCGCCAGCGTGGCGGGGTCGCAGGAAACGTAGACGATGCGCCGCGGCCAATCGTCCGGCAGCGAGTGCGCCAGGGTGATGGCGCCTTCGCGCGGCGGGTCGAGCAGGAACTTGTCGAAGCGCCCATAGTGGCCCAGGTTCGGCTCGAACAGGTCGGCGACTTCGAACTGCGCGACCAGGCCGTTCGCGGCGGCGTTCTCCCGCGCGCGCTCGACCAGCGGCGCGCTACCCTCGAAGCCGATCACCTGCGCGCCGCGCGCGGCGATCGGCAGCGAGAAATTGCCGATGCCGCAAAACAGGTCGGCAATGCGCTCGCCCGGCCGCGGGTCGAGCAGGCGCAGCGCGCGCGACACCAGCATGCGGTTGACCGCCGGGTTCACCTGTGTAAAGTCTGCCGGCTGGAAGGAGATCTTCTGGCCGAACTCCGGCAGTGAGTAGTGGAGATCGCCGTGCACCACCGGATGAAAGGGCTGCGCGCTGTCCGGCCCCCCGGGTTGCAGCCAGACGCAAACCCGGTTGGCGTCCGCGAAGGCGCGCAGCAGGGCGTGGTCCACGTCCGTGAACGGCAGCAGGTGGCGGAACAGCAGCACCGTGACGGAATCGCCCGCATCTCCTCCCACGGCGATTTCTACTTGCGGCACGCGGTCGCGGATCGAAAGGCCCGTAATCAGGCCGCGCAGCGCCGGGATCAGGGCAGATACGGGCGGCGGCAGGACCTCGCAGCTATTCATGTCGGCCACGTAGGTCGACTTGCGCTCGCGGAAACCCACCAGCGCGCCGCTCTTGCCCGCCACGTAGCGCACCGACAGGCGCGCACGGTGCCGGTAGCCCCACTCCTCGCCGTAGATCGGCGACAGCATGGAGTCCGCCTTCACCTTGCCGATGCGCGCCAGGTTGTCTTCCAGCCAGCGCTGCTTGGCGGCCACCTGGGTGCGGGCGTCTACGTGCTGGGTGGCGCAGCCGCCGCAGCTGCCGAAATATGCGCAGCGCGGCTCGCGGCGCGAGGACGAAGCGCGCAGGACTGCGGTGACGCGCGCCAAATCGAACTTGGATTTGGATTCGAGCAGCCGCGCCTCGACCCGTTCGCCGGTAACCGCGCCTTCGACGAACACGACCTTGCCGCCATGGCGCGCTACGCCGCGGCCGGCGGCGTCGAGCGCGTCGATTTCAAGAATCATTCCAGAGCTTGAGAAATTCCTGCCAATGGGGCTTGCCCTGGTCCTTCAGGCATTTTTTCAGAATTTGAACTTCCTCCCCGTGAAGTTCCTTCGACAAAATCCCTCTCAGGAGCTGGTAGCGCAGGTACAGCAGGTAGGTATTCGCGGTATCGGCTTCGCAGTAGTCCCGGATGCCGGCGAGATCGCCCGCAAGGTAGGTCTCCCAGACCTTGGCGCCGCCGACGCCGATCTTGCCCGGCAGGCCCGCCAGCTGCGCCACTTCGTCGAGCGGCGCGTTGTTGCGCGGCTGGTACATCGCCAGCACGTCCATCAGGTCGGTATGGCGGGAGTGGTAGCGCGAAACATAGTTGTTGTAGCGGAAGTCCCGGTTCTCGTCGCCGGTCTCCCAGAACATCGGCGCCGCCACGCCATGGATGAGCCCCCGGTAGTTCAGCACCGGCAGATCGAAACCTCCGCCATTCCAGGAAACGAGCTGCGGGACATATTTCTCGATCCCGTCGTAGAAACGCTGGATGATTTCGGCCTCGGAGCCGTCGAGCGAGAAGACCCGGATGCCGTCGTCGCCGCGCATGACGCAGGAGATCACCACCACGCGCTGCAACTGCGGCGGCAGGAAGTCGCTGCCTGTCTGCGTGCGCCGCCGCTGGAAGGCGATCTCGGCGACCTCGCGGTCGGGCAGGTCGGCGGGCAGATCGTGCAGCCGCCGGATCCCGGCGACGTCGGGGACGGTTTCTATGTCGAAGGCAAGGACGGGAGTCATTCAATCCGGGAACACGCCGGTCGACAAATAGCGGTCGCCGCGATCGCAGATGATGGTGACGATGACGGCGTTTTTGACTTCCGCGGACAGGCGCAGAGCGACCGCGATGGCGCCTCCCGACGAGATGCCAGCGAAGATGCCCTCCTCCTTCGCGAGACGCCGCGCCATGTCCTCGGCGGCGGCCTGGCTGACGTAGTCGATCCTGTCGACGCGCGCCTTGTCGTAGATCTTCGGCAGGTAAGCCTCCGGCCACTTGCGGATGCCTGGTATCTGCGAGCCCTCCTCGGGCTGGCAGCCGACGATCTGGATCTGCGGGTTCTTTTCCTTGAAGAAGCGCGCGCAGCCCATGATGGTGCCGGTAGTGCCCATCGAGGAGACGAAGTGCGTCAATTTGCCGCCGGCGTCGCGCCAGATTTCCGGGCCGGTGGTCTCGTAATGGGCTCGTGGATTGTCGGGATTGGCGAACTGGTCGAGCATGATGCCCTTCTTTTCTTTCACCATTTGCTCGGCGAGGTCGCGAGCGCCTTCCATGCCGCCCTTCTGCGGCGTCAGCACGATCTCGGCGCCGAAAGCGCGCATGGTCTGCCGGCGCTCGATGGACAGGTGCTCGGGCATGATCAGCACCATGCGATAGCCTCGCACCGCCGCCGCCATCGCCAGCGCGATGCCGGTGTTGCCCGAGGTAGGTTCGATCAGCACGTCGCCCGGCTTGATCTCGCCGCGCGCCTCGGCGCCGCGGATCATCGAGATCGCCGGGCGGTCCTTCACCGAACCGGCCGGGTTGTTGCCTTCGAGCTTGGCGAGAACGACGTTGTTGTTTTTCCCGGAATCGGAACTCAGGCGCTGCAGCCGGACCAGCGGGGTATTGCCGATGAAATCTTCGATGGTCCTGTTCACGCTTTGAGCAATTCCCGCACGTACTCGGCAACGCCCTCCTCAACGGACCTGAACGCCCCCTCGTAGCCCGCCTCGCGCAGCCGGCCGAGGTCCGCCTGCGTGTAGCTCTGGTACTTGCCGACCAGCTGCGGCGGGAACGGGATGTACTCGATCAGTCCGCGCTGCGCCAGTTCTTCGGCGGAAGAATCCGAGTCGTTGACAGTATTGATCACGGCCGCCGCGACCTGGTTGAAGGTCTGCGCGCGCCCCGTGCCGCAGTTGAAGATGCCGGAGGCGTCCCGGTTCTCCAGGAACCATAAATTGACGCTTACGGCGTCATCCACGTGGATGAAATCCCGCCGCTGCTCGCCATCGTCATAGCCGTCCGACCCGACAAATAGCTTGACTCGACCTTCATTCTTGAATTGCTCAAAAGCCCTTAAGGCAACCGAAATCATTCCGAATTCCCTTTTGTGGGATTCGTTTGGTCCGTAAACGTTGAAATAGCGCAGGCCGGCTACCTGCGCGGTGCGGGATTCAAAGCGCTTGCGCACATATTGATCGAACAGGAACTTCGAGTAGGCGTAAACGTTGAGTGGATTCTCGTGCTCGCGCGCCTCGCCGAACTGCTTGCCTGCGCCATAGACTGCTGCCGACGACGCATAGATCAGCGAAACAGCCTCGTCCTGGCACCAATCGAAAATTGTCTTCGAATAGGCGTAATTGTTCTCCATCATGTAGCGCTCATTCGTCTCCATGGTGTTGGAGCAAGCGCCGAGATGCAGGATCGCGTCGATGGAACCGTCCAGACGGCCGGTCTCGAGTTGGGCGAGGAAATCTCGCTTGTCCAGGTAGTCCTCGATATCGGCGCCGAACAGATTCCTTGCCCTGGCGCCGTGCTCGAGGTCGTCCACGGCAAGGATCTCCGTGGTCCCGGCCTGGTTGAGCGCGGCGACGAGACGCGATCCGATGAATCCTGCGGCGCCGGTGACGACGGTCAGCATGGCTTACCTGAACAATTCCGCTTTGGTGACGGCCGCCGTGCCGAACTTCATCACCTTGATGCCGGCCGCCCGGTTGGCGATGCGCACCGCCTGCTCCAGCGCGATGCCGCAGGCGAGCATCGTCGCCAGCGTGGCGATCACGGTGTCGCCCGCGCCGCTCACGTCGTAGACCTCATGCTTCTCGGCCTTGACGTGCAGCGCGCGTCCCTGCCGGTAGAGCGTCATGCCTTCCTCGCCGCGCGTCAGCAGCAGGGCCTCGAGCCCGAGCTGCCGGCGCAGCTTCTGGGCGCGCCGCTCCAGGTCGGCGTCGCTCTTCCATGCGCCGACGATCTGGCGCAGTTCGGCGCGGTTCGGCGTCATCAGGTGCGCGCCCTTGTAGCGCGAATAGTCGTCGCCCTTGGGATCGACCAGCACGCGCTTGCCGGCGGCGCGCGCGCGACCGATCATGCGCGCGATGTGCGTCAGGCCGCCCTTGCCGTAATCCGACAGCACCACCGCGTTACAGGCGGGCAGCGCGGCCTCGAAATCGGCCAGCTTGGAGGCCAGCACCTCGCGCGAGGGACCGGTCTCGAAATCGATGCGCAGCAGTTGGTGCTGGTGGCCGCCGATTACACGCAGCTTCTGCGTGGTGCGGATCGATTTGTCGCGGTGGAAATTGACCTCGACGGCCTGCTGCTCGAGGATCTTCTTAAGCGTCGCACCGTCCGCGTCTTCGCCCGTCACCGACAGGATGCGGGTTTTCGCGCCCAGCGCCGCGCAATTGCTTGCGACGTTGGCGGCTCCGCCCGCCTTGGTTTCCTCCTTGCGGAACAGCACCACGGGCACCGGCGCCTCGGGCGAAATGCGCGAAGCGTCGCCGAACCAGTAGCGGTCGAGCATCACGTCGCCGACGACAAGGATGTGCGCCTTCCTGGTATCAGGAACGGGAGCGCGCGTTCCGGGCACCTTCATACCTTCCTGCCGATCGGGAAGTACTCGAAGCCGAGCGCGCGCACTGTGGCGGGTTCGTACAGGTTCCTGCCGTCGAAGATGGCCGGCGTCTTGAGGGCTTCCTTCAGCGCCGGAAAGTCCGGCGAGCGGAATTCCGCCCATTCAGTGACGATGACAAGTGCGTCGCAGCCCTGCAGGGCATCGGTCGCGGACGAAGCCTGCGCGACGCCCTTGAGTGCTGGTTTCGCCACCGGGTCGTAGGCGCGCAGTTCCGCGCCGGCCGCGAGCAGATCCGAAACCAGCGTGAGGCTCGCCGCCTCGCGCATGTCGTCGGTATTGGCCTTGAAAGCCAAGCCCCAGATCGCGAAGCGCTTGCCCTTGAGGTCCTTGCCGAAGCGCGCCTTGACCTTGTCGCCGAGCACGTGTTTCTGAGCCTCGTTCGCGCGCTCGACCGCTGCGACCACCTGCAGCCCGCTCCCGGCAGCAGCAGCGGTGCGCTGCAACGCCTTCACGTCCTTCGGGAAGCAGGAGCCGCCGTAGCCGGCACCCGCATACAGGAAATGAGTGCCGATGCGCGGATCGGAGCCGATGCCGCGGCGCACTTCCTCGATATCGGCGCCTAGCGCCTCGGCAAGATTGGCGAGCTCATTCATGAACGAGATGCGCGTCGCCAGCATCGCGTTGGCGGCGTACTTGGCGAGTTCGGCCGAGCGCACGCCCATCAGCATCAGGCGCTCGTGATTGCGCTGGAACGGCGCATAGAGTTCGCGCAGCAGGGCGGTGGCGCGCGGATCGTCGGATCCGACGATGATTCGATCGGGGCGCATGAAATCCTCCACCGCCGCGCCTTCCTTCAGGAATTCCGGATTGGAAACGACGCTGAAGGGAATTGTCTTGTTTCTTTCTTTCAAAGAACTAAGAATGGCTTCTGAAACCTTGTCCGCAGTCCCCACCGGCACGGTCGATTTGTTGACGATCACCCGGTACTCACCCATGTGCCGGCCGATTGCGCGCGCGGCGGCAAGCACGTGCTGCAGGTCGGCGGAGCCGTCCTCGCCCGGCGGCGTGCCGACCGCGATCAGCTGCAGCACGCCATGCGCCACGCCGGCGGCGACGTCGGTCGAGAACGCGAGCCGGCCCGCGTCGCGATTGCGCCGCACCACGGGTTCCAGGCCGGGCTCGTAGATCGGCAGGCGGCCTTCGTTCAGCGCCTTCACCTTGGCGGCATCCACGTCGAGGCACAGCACCTGGTTGCCCATGTCGGCGAGGCAGGCCCCGCTGACCAGGCCGACGTAGCCAGTTCCAACGATCGTGATTTTCATGGGACCAGGTCAAATTCCTCTGAGCGCCGCGGCGGATAGGTCTCCCAGCCGCCGCAAGCCGGGCACATCCAGTAGAACTGGCGCGCCTTGAAGCCGCAATTCTCGCACCGGTAGCGCGCCAGGCGGCGCGTGTGGCTGTGCACCAGGTTGCGAACCAGTTCCAGGTCGCGGCGCCGGTCCGAATTGGTGGTGCCCACGATCTGCGCTTCCAGCAGCCGGTCCAGGCCGAGCAGCGTCGGGTTGCGCCGCAGCTCGTCGCGCACCAGCTTGTAGGCCACTTCCGGACCCTTCGCCTCCAGCGTGCTCTGGAATACCGCGTCCAGCAGGTCGAGCGACGGGTAGTGCTCCAGGTAGCCGGTCAGCAGCGTGAGGCCCTCCTCCAGCTTGCCCGCTTCGCGGTGCGCGTTGAGCAGGCGCTGGGCGACCAGCGCCAGGTAGGCTGGATTCTGCGACTCGATGCGCTTCCAGTGGGCAATTGCCCGGTCCAGGCTGCCGTAGGCCTTCTCGAGATCTCCCAGTTGCAGGCTCGCGCGCACGCTCTTGCGGTTCGCCTCCAGCGCCGCCTCAAGGAGGCGCCGCGCGGTATCGGGGCGCGAATGCGTCGTCTCGCCGGCTGCCTGCTCGCAAAGGAAGTGCGACATCTCCTTGGCGCGCGACTGGCCGGTCTCCTTTTCCAGCTGCCGCGCCATCGCGGTCGCTTTGTCCCATTCCTTTTCCTGCTGGAAGATCTCGAGCAGGAAGCGGCGCGCCTCGCCAGCGCTCGCCCCCGCCGCCGCGTGCGGCGACCCTCCCGCGAGTTTCTGGAAAACCGCCTCGGCGCGGTCGAGTATGCCCGCCTTGAGGTAATCCTGCCCCAGCTCGAACAGCGCCGCCGCGCGCTGCTCGGCGCCCAGGTCCGCGCGCTCGAGCAGGTGCTGGTGCATGCGGATCGCTCGGTCGTATTCGCCGCGCCTGCGGAACAGGCTGCCGAGCGCGAAATGCAGCTCCACCGTTTCCGGATCGACCTTGACCACCTCGATGAAGGCCTCGATCGCCTTGTCGGGTTGCTCGTTGAGCAGGAAATTCAGGCCTTTGAAGTACGAGGTCGGCAACGCGCGCGAATCCTTCACCAGGTGCTTGATGTCGACGCGCGCGGCAAGCCAGCCCAGGCCGAAGAAAATCGGCAGCGCGACCAGCCACCAGTATTCGAACTCCATCGCCGCTCAGCCCTCGGCCGCCGGCGGCTGCGTCGCCGCGGGTTCGCGGCCGGCCGCCGCGTCGCCGCGGCGCTCCAGGCGATCCAGGCGCGCCAGGCGCCGCCGCTGCGCGAACCATGTGCCCAGCATCGCCA
>DATJYN010000041.1:0-14463 GCA_035499575.1 Burkholderiales bacterium
GCGGGGTGAATGTGGATGTATCCGGGCTCCAGTCCGGCCGCAGCCAGCAGCGCCTCGACGTGTGCCTCGGCAGCGGCGCCAGGGACGAATTGCAGGCGGCGCTCTTCCATGCCCGGCTGCAGCCCGATGCGGCGCAGCGCATCGAGGTTGGCTTCGACCTTGTGGCGACGGCCGTTGCCGGCGAGGGGATAGAGATGCGTGAAGCTCCGGGCCCAGAACGCGCCCCGCTCGGGCGCGATCGGCGCAACGCTATAGCGCGCGCCCAGCGAACGGGCCAGCCACGCGCCGCGCGGCTGGTCCGTGAGATGAACGATCAGGTCATAGGCCCGCGCGCGCAGCGCGCCGTAGAGCCTTCGTTCCATCGCAAGCTTGGCAAGCAGCCCTTGCGCTTTCCAGCCGCGCCCGACCGCGTGCAGGCGGGCGAGCGCCGGGTGGCCTTCCAGCATCGGCGCGGTTTCGTCGTATACAAGCGCATCGATCTCGGCCGCAGGGGCCCGCGCCTTCAGGGCGGCGAGTACCGGCGAGGCGAGCAGCACGTCGCCATGGTGGCGCAGCATGACGACCAGCGCGCGCGCAATCTCCCCGGGCGGAACCGCGTCTTTCAGCACCGGGGGAAGATAGCACTACATCTTGAACTCCGCCGTAAGCCCGACGGTGCGGCCGGGCAGCGGGTACACCGCGTACCTGTCGGAAACGAAATTGCTGCGCACCGCATAGGTGTAGTACTTCTCGGCGAACAGGTTGTTGACGACCAGCGCGATGCGCCCGCAATCCAGATCCCTTGCCGCCTTCAGGTCCACCGTCGCGTACGAGGGAATTTTCGCTCCCAGCGTGTTCGGTTCGTCGTTGTCCATGTACTGGCTTGAAACCCAGGTGACCGCTCCCGTCAGATTCGTGCGCGCGGCGACCGTCCACGCAAACCCGAGGTTGAGCTTGTTCTCCGGCACCAGCGGCACCTTCTTGCCGCCGATGGGCAGGTCGACGAAGGGCGGGAAGGCGCCCGCAAAAGTCCCTTCCCTGAAGCGCGCGTCGGTGTAGGCGTAGCCGGCGGTCAGGCGCAGTTCCGATGCCGCCTGCCACGAGCCGTCGAGCTCGAGGCCCTGGCGGCGCGAGGGCGGCAGGTTCGTGTTCCCCACGCCCGGCGTGAACGGATCGAGATGGATCTCGTCGGTGATGTCCGAGCGGAAGAATGCCGCGCGCAACGAGCCCGTGCCGGCACGCCACTCGGTGCCGATCTCCTTCGTAATCTGGTGCTGCGGCTTCAGCATGTGGAATTGCGCGTTGAAAGACGCGTCGGTGCCGTAGATCTCGTCGACGTTGGCGAAGCGGTAGCTGCGGCCGAGGCGCGCAAAGCCGGACCAGCGCGCGTCGAACTGATGCTTCAGGCCGAGGTCCCAGGCCTGCTGCCGGTTGTCAGAGCTCGCGGGCGGCGCAGCGGTGTTGAAGAAAAAACCCGGCGAGGTCGGATCGAGGGTGTCGCTTGCGGAAATTTTCACCCTCTCGGCGCGCCAGCCGAGCAACAGCCGGTCGGCCGCGGTGAGCTGCACCTGGTCCTGCACGTAAATCGCGTTGTTCGTCTGGTCCGCGACCACGCGGTTGGTGGGCTGGTCCACGAATTCCGGCAGCGTGGTACGGCGCGAATAGTAGTGCCAGTCGTGGACGTCGGCGCCCACGGTGAGGCTGTTGGCGATGCCGCCGAGGCGAAACGGCACGCGTATGCGCGGCGTGGCCCCTTTCACGTCGAGCGCGTCGTCGCGAAAACTCGGAAACCCGCCCTGGTCGAAGTAGGCGCGCGCGTCCTTGTCGCGCCAGTCGAGACCGAGCCTGAATTCCACGTCGCCGAACTTTTGCGCGAAGGTGGCCGCGGCGCGGTGGCCGTCGCGGCTGGAATAATCGAGCGGGGTCTGCGCGCCGCGGGGGTCGGCCAGGTATTGATTCAGGCCGATCGAGGGTTGCACGAACCTCGCGCCCGGCAGTTGAAGATCCTGGTTGTCCTGTGCGAGGTGCACGTCGATGAAGCCTTCGCCGATACTCCAGCGCATGTTCGTGCCGTAGTTCTTCTGCTTGTTCAGGTTGTTCGCGCGATAGCCGTCCGAACGGAAATCGTAGGCCGTGGCGTTGATGCCGAATTTGTCGTTCGCGAAACTGCCGGTGACCTGGCCTTCGCTGGTGCCGAAAGATCCCACGCGGCCGTAGACCTCCGCGCTGGCGCCCTGCTTGAGCGGGGAACGCGTGATGATGTTGATCACGCCCGCGGAGGCGCCGTCGCCGTACAACACCGCGCCGGTGCCGCGCTGGATCTCGATGCGCTCGATCGAGGACAGCGGGATCGCCGCCCACTGCACCGAGGACAGGTCGATGTCCGTGATGCGCTGCCCGTCGAGCAGGATCAGCGTGTTCTGCCCGCCGGTGGCGCCGAAGCCGCGCAGGTCGACCGAGGTGGTCGCGGCGTTGTTGCCGAAGAAATCCTTCAGCGTAATGCCGACCTGCTCCGACAGCAGGTCGGGCAGCGTCTTGGCCGGGCTGTTGGCGATGTCCTGCGCGGTGATCACGGTGACGCTCGCCGGCAGGCGCCGCGCATCTTCGGGAAAGCGCGCGGAATTGACCACGACCGCATCGCCGTCCTGGCTTTGCGCGAGCAACGGCGGTGCGGACAGCAGTGCGGAAATACCGGCGATCAGGCCGGCGACTGGCTTGTTCATGACGTCTCCCTGGCATCCGTCCCGATGCCGAAAAAAGTTGATGAAAAGCTCCCAGGCCGGTCTCCGGACTCGCGAGTGGCGGAGTCGATCCGCCGGATGCGCGCCTTCCCGTGAACTCACCAACGTTCACAGTGGCCGGGTGCGCATCCCCTCGCTTACCGTTGCGGGGGCAGTCCAGGCTTTGCGCCGCCCGTGGAGGGCGGCGCGCACCTGATTCCCGTTTCACCCGCGGCACATAGGCATGCGCCGCGGACACCTTGAAGCTCGATACGGGCCGGATTATAGCGTCGGAGGCACCATGCGGCATGGTCAGGAAGCACTTGCACAAAGCGCCCTTATTTCTTGACGCTATGGCGGTTTTGAAACATAGTTCCGGCGTGGACGCGGAGTTCAACTCCCTCGAGGCCAAGGTCGCGCAGTTCGTCGGCCTGTGCGAGCGGTTGCGCGCGGAAAACCACGACCTGCGTCAGCAGCTGGCGACGGCGAAGAACGACGCGCACCGGCTGAACGAGCGCATCGAGGGCGCCAAGCTGAAGCTCGAGAACCTGCTCGCGCGCCTGCCCGATTGAGCCGCGCCACGCCCGCCGCAGCCATGGCAGACAGCGCCAAGACGATCGAGATCAGCATCCTCGGGCGCAGCTACAAGATCGCCTGCGAGGAAGGCGAGCGCGAGGCGCTGCTGGAAGCGGTCGCCTACCTCGACGGGAAAATGGGCGAGATCAAGAAGGCCGGCAAGGTCAGCGGCACCGACCGCATCGCGGTGATGGCCGCGCTCAACATCGCGCATGAATTCCTCACCATGAAGCTCGGAAACGGCTTTGATATCGGCCAGGCGAAGCGTAGAATTTCGCAGATCGAGGCGAAGCTGGATACGGCGATCGCCCAGCAGGACAAGCTGTTCTAGACTTCTGCATCTTTGTCCCCTGCTGTGTTCGACCGGGCCCTTATTTTCCGAACCGATAGCTTCCCAAGGTCGCGGCCCCGAGTGCCACTGTTGTGATCGTCCCTCGCCGGGTCTTCATGCCCGGCGCGCCGGACGAACCTGATGTGGACGGTACGCGACCACCCTGATTAAGCAGGGTTCGGAGGCCGGGCCCACCGGCACGAGCGGGGGACTCCACTACGGCGGCCCATGAACTACTGGTTGATGAAATCCGAGCCGGACGAGTGCTCGATCGACGATGCGCTCGCGGCGCCGAAACGCATTACGCCGTGGACCGGCGTGCGCAATTACCAGGCGCGCAATTACATGCGCGACCAGATGCGCGTCGGCGACGGCGTGCTGTTCTACCATTCGAGCTGCCCCGAGCCCGGCATCGCCGGGCTGGCCGAAGTGGCGAGCGCCGCCTATGACGACCCTTCGCAGTTCGACCGCAAGAGCCCCTACTACGACCGGAAGTCCAAGCGCGAAGCGCCGCGCTGGCAGTGCGTCGACGTGCGCGCGCTGAAGAAAACGCGCCTGGTGCCGATCGCCGCGCTGCACGCGCACGCGGCGCTGGCCCGGATGCTGACCTTGCGTCCCGGCAACCGCCTGTCTATCACGCCGGTCACGGCGGCGGAGTGGAATTTCATCCGCGACAAGCTCCTTTGAGCAATGACACGCTGCTGCGGGCGCTGGCCCGGCAGCCCACCGGGTACACGCCGGTCTGGCTGATGCGCCAGGCCGGCCGCTACCTGCCCGAGTACCGTGCCGCGCGCGCCAAAGCCGGCAGCTTCCTGAAGCTCGCAAAGTCGCCGGCGCTCGCTGCCGAAGTCGCCCTCCTGCCGCTCGAGCGCTACGCGCTGGATGCCGCGATCCTCTTTTCGGACATCCTCACGGTCCCTGACGCGATGGGTCTCGGTCTCTACTTCACCGAAGGCGAGGGCCCGCGCTTCGAGCGGCCGCTGCGCGACGAGGCGGCGATCGCGCGCCTGGCCGCGCCGGACCCTTCGGCCGAACTGCGCTACGTGCTCGACGCGGTGCGCGAGACTCGGCGCGCCCTCGGCGGACGCGTGCCGCTGATCGGCTTTTCCGGCAGCCCGTATACGCTTGCCTGCTACATGATCGAAGGCTCGGGCAGCGACGACTGGCGGCACGTGAAGGAAATGCGCCGGACGCGTCCCGAGCTGCTGCGCCGCGTACTTGAGATAAACGCGCGTGCGGTCACGGACTACCTGAACGCGCAGATCGACGCCGGCGCGCAGGTCGTGATGCTGTTCGACACCTGGGGCGGCAGCTTGAACGCCGCCGACTATGAAGAGTTTTCCCTCGCCTATATGCGCAAGATCCTCGCTTCTCTGCGCCCGGTGCCTTCGATCCTGTTCACCAAGGGCGGCGGCGCCTGGCTCGAAGCCATGGCGGCGAGCGGTTGCAGCGCGGTGGGCCTGGACTGGACCGCAGATCCGCGCAGCGCGCGGCAACGCGTCGGCGCAAAAGTCGCCTTGCAGGGCAATCTCGATCCGGCAGTGCTGACCGCGCCTGACGCGAGCGTCCGCGAGCAGGCGCGGCGCGTGCTCGATGCCTTCGGACCTGCGCCTGGCCACATCTTCAACCTTGGCCACGGGATCTCGCCTCAGGCGCGGCCCGACGCGGTCGCTGCCCTCGTAGACGAAGTGCGCGCTTACAGCAGGAAACTGCGGGCCTGATCCGGTTACTTATCCACACGGGCTAGCCAGAGGGGAAAATCCCGCTTCCACGAGGCATTCCTCCATCGGCAAGCGCGCAAATTGTTGAACGCAGAATGGAAATCGCATTGAAAGCCCTCATCAAACAGGGCAACCCCGCCTGCCTGTGGACAACTTGCCGCGGGGCCGCAGAATTGTTCACAGCTTTATCCACAGGCGAAGCCGCGCCGGCGAATTTCTCCTGCAAATGAGAGTGTTGCGCGTCGCGCTTGAAGTACCAGTCGCGAAACTTTTCGACTATCTGGTCGACGATGCGACGCGCGCCGGGCCCGGCGATCGCGTGGTGGTGCCTTTTGGTGCACGCGAACGCGTCGGCGTAGTGGTGGAGATCGGCGACGACAGCACGGTTGCGAACGCGCGCTTGAAACAAGTGACCCGCGTATTGGACGACGCGCCGCGCCTTTCCGCGGATTGGCTCGAACAGATGCGCTTTTTGTCGACGTACTACCAGCGGCCGTTCGGCGAGACGGTGGCGGGCGCCTTGCCGCCGCGGTTGCGCTCGCTCAAGCCCTTGCCGAAGAAGCGCAAGGCTGCCGCCGGGAAATCCGATGCCGGCGCGCCGGCCTACGTGCCCGGCCCTGCGCCGAACGCGGCGCAGGCACAGGCGATCGGGCGGATCCGCGCGGCGCTCGGCGGTTTCCGGACGTTCCTGTTGCACGGCATCACGGGCAGCGGCAAGACCGAGATCTATCTGCGCCTCATCGCCGAGGTCATCGCGCGCGCGCAGCAGGCGCTCGTGCTGGTCCCGGAGATCGGGCTCACGCCTCAACTGGAGTCACGCTTCCGGCAGGCGTTTCCGGGCGCACGCGTCGCCGTGCTGCACAGCGCGCTGGAAGACACGCCGCGCACGCACGCCTGGCTGGATGCGGCGCGCGGCGACGCGCAGATCGTGCTCGGCACCCGGCTGGCGGTGCTCACGCCGCTGCCGCGGCTCGGCCTGGTGGTGGTGGACGAAGAACACGACCCCTCCTTCAAGCAGCAGGAAGGCCTGCGTTACTCGGGCCGCGACGCAGCGATCCTGCGCGGCAAGCTGGCGGGCTGCCCGGTGGTGCTCGGCACCGCTACGCCGTCGCTCGAAACCTGGCACAACTGCCGCGCGGGCCGCTACGAACTGCTGTCGCTCACCGAGCGCGCCGTAGCCGGCGCCAGGCTGCCCGCCGTGCGCACGGTCGACCTGCGGGTGGAAAGCGCGGATCACGGCTTGGCGAAATCCGTGATCGAAGCCATTCGCGCGCGGCTGGCGCGCGGGGAACAGAGCCTGATCTTCATCAACCGCAGGGGTTACGCGCCGGTCCTTTCCTGCGAGGCCTGCGGCTGGGCCGCCGGTTGCGCGCGCTGCAGCGCGCGGCTGGTGCTGCATGCCGCGGACCGCTGCCTGCGCTGCCACCACTGCGGCGCGCAGGCAGCCGTCCCGCACGCCTGCCCGACCTGCGGCAACGTCGACCTGCGGCCGCTCGGGCGCGGCACGCAGCGCATCGAGGAGACCCTGAACGCACTTTTCCCCGATGCGCGCGTCCTGCGCATCGACCGCGACAGCGCGCGCCGGCGCGGCGAGCTCGTGCGCACGCTCGAAAGCATCGGCCGCGGCGAAGGCGACATCCTGGTGGGCACGCAGCTGCTCGCCAAGGGCCACGACTTCCCGAACTTGACTCTGGTCTGCGTCCTGAACGCGGACAGCGCGCTGTTCTCCACCGACTACCGCTCCGCCGAGCGCCTGTTCGCCACGCTGGCGCAGGTCGGCGGCCGCTCGGGCCGCCGCGAGCAGCCAGGTGAAGTGCTGGTGCAGACGCGCTATCCCGGCCACCCGATGTTCCAGGCGCTGATCCGGCACGACTACGCCGGCTTCGCCGAAGCGCAGCTTGCCGAGCGCGAAAGCGCCGGCTTTCCGCCTTTCGTGCACGAAGCGGCGCTGCGCGCCGAGGCGACGAAACTGGCGGCGTCGATGGCCTTCCTGAACGCCGCCGCGCGCCTCGTGCCCGTACCCGAAGGCGTGCAGGTCTACGATCCGGTGGCGCACGTGATCACGCGCCGCGCCGGCTACGAGCGCGCGCAGCTCGTCGTGCAGTCGCGCTCGCGCCCCGCGCTGCAAGCCTTCCTGGCCGAATGGGCCGCGGCGCTGCCCGCCGCCGCGCCGAGCGGCGTGCGCTGGCACCTCGATGTGGATCCGATCGAATTCGACTAGAGTCGACGGTTATAATTCGCGCCCTCATCTGATGGCATCCGATCCGAAATCCGCACTCGAACAAATCCTTGCTGCAGGTGTAAAGAAGGTCGCGCCGAACGTTCCGGATGTCGTCATAAAGCTCGAAAAACCGAGACATCCCGAGCACGGCGATTTCTCCTGCACCGTGGCGTTGCAGCTCGCAAAGCAGTTAGGCAAGGCGCCGCGAGCCATCGCGGAGGAAGTTCGACAGGCAACGGCACAGGCGGTCGTCAGCACCGCGATGTGGGAACCGCTGGAGCTCGCGGGCGCGGGTTTTCTCAACGCCCGCTTGAAGCCCGCGTCGAAGACGCGAACCGTCCGGCAGGTTCTCGAAGCGGGCGCGGATTACGGACGAGCGAAGGCTGCCAAACCCGAGAAGATCCAAGTCGAATTCGTATCGGCGAACCCGACCGGCCCGCTGCACGTCGGCCACGGCCGCCAAGCGGCGCTGGGCGACGCACTCGCCGCGCTGCTGGAGGCACGCGGGCACGAAGTGACGCGCGAGTTCTATTACAACGACGCCGGCGCGCAGATCCAGAACCTGGCGCTCTCGGTGCAGGCGCGCGCCAAAGGCATGGAGCCCGGCGCGCCAGGCTGGCCCACCGATGGCTATGCCGGCGCGTACATCGGCGAGATCGCGCAGGACTTCGCCGCGCAAAGGGGCGATTTGAACGACCTCGACGCCGTGCGCAAGTTCGCGGTTGCCTTCCTGCGCAAGGAGCAGGACCTCGACCTGCAGAAGTTCGGCGTGAAATTCGACGTCTACTACCTCGAATCCAGCCTCTACACCGAGGGCAAGGTGGAGGCGGCGGTGCGGGGCCTGGTCGCGAGCGGCAAGACCTACGAAAAGGACGGTGCGCTCTGGCTGCGCACCACCGACTACGGCGACGACAAGGACCGCGTGGTGCGCAAGTCCGACGGCAGCTACACCTACTTCCTGCCGGACGTGGCCTACCACGTCACCAAGTGGCAGCGCGGCTTCAGGAAAGTGATCAACGTGCAGGGCACGGACCACCACAGCACGATCACGCGGGTGCGCGCGGGCCTGCAGGCGCTGAACATCGGCATCCCGCCGGGCTACCCTGATTACGTGCTGCACAGCCTCGTGAAAGTGATGCGCGGCGGCGCCGAAGTGAAGATTTCGAAGCGCGCCGGTTCGTATGTCACCGTGCGCGACCTGATCGACTGGGTCGGCCGCGACGCGGTGAGGTTCTTCCTGGTGTCGCGCAAGGCCGACACCGAGTTCACCTTCGACGTGGATCTGGCGCTTTCCAGGAGCGAGGAAAACCCGGTGTACTACGTGCAGTACGCGCATGCGCGCATCTGCAGCATGCTCGCGCAGTCGGCCACGAGCCCAGCCGCGTTTTTGCGGGCCGACCTCGAGCTGCTGAAAGGCGAGAAGGAGCTGGCGCTCGCCCAGCGGCTCGGCGAATTCCCCGAAACGGTGGCCGCCGCCGCCGGCGAGCTCGCGCCGCACGCGATCGCGTTCTACCTGCGGGCGCTCGCAGGCGAATTCCACAGCTACTATAATGCCGAGCGCATTCTGGTCGAGGACGAATCGTTGCGCGAGGCGCGCCTCGCGCTCTGCGCGGCGGTGCGGCAGACGCTGGCCAACGGCCTCGCGCTCCTCGGCGTCAGCGCGCCGGAGAAAATGTAATGGCCAAGCCCGTCCGACGTACCGCCTCCCCGCACCGTTCCGGCGGCAGTTTCCTGCTTGGCATGTTCATCGGCATGATCCTCGGGCTGGGCATCGCGCTCGGCGTGGCGTTCTACCTGAACAAGACGCCGCTGCCCTTCCTGGGCAAATCCAAGCCCGAAGCAGCCAAGGACGGCAAGGCGGCGCCGGGCGAGCCGCAGAAGCCGCTGGCGGGCATGCCGCAGGGTGCCGACAAGGACAAGCCCAAATACGACTTCTACAAGATTCTGCCCGGCAACGAGGAACCGGTAACCGAGAATGAACTCAAGGATGCGGCCAAGGCGGCCAAGACCCAGCCGGAGGCCGCGAAGGGCATCTACTTCATCCAGGCGGGCTCGTTCCAGAACCCCGCCGAGGCCGACAACCAGAAGGCGAAGATCGCCATCCTCGGCTTCGAGTCGAGCGTCGAACCGACCCCCCTGCCGGACAAGGGGACCTGGTACCGCGTGCGCATGGGCCCCTATACCTCGCTGGAAGACCTGAACCGCGTGCGGAAGGTGTTGTCGCAGAACGGAATCAACGCAAGCCTGGTCAAAGTCAAAGACACCGCCGCCAAGGAAAACTAGGAAACCTGCATGGACAAGCACCGCCGCATCCTCGTGGCCGCCGTCGCGGCCGCCGCCCTCCCCGTCCCGCTGGCATTGCGCGCGCAAGCCGCCAGCTACGCCACGCTTGCCAATGCCCTGCAGGTCGAGAACCCGGCCAAGGTGGAAGTGGCCGAATTCTTCTGGTACGGCTGCATCCACTGTTACCACCTCGAGCCGCTCCTCGAGGCCTGGGTGCCGAAATTGCCGCCGGACGTGTATTTCCGGCGCATCCCGGCAGTATTCAACGAACCGCGCTGGGCGCAGGATGCGGCGATTTTCTACGCCTTCGAGGCGCTCGGGGTGCTGAGCCGGCTGCATCGGCCGCTGTTCGATGCCATCCACAAGGACCGGCTGCGCACCGACAACCCGGCCGCGCTGGAAGAGTGGCTGGTCAAGAACAACGTCGATCCGAAGAAGTTCGACGCGGCGCTCAAATCCTTCGGCGTGCAGAGCAAGGTGAAGCGTGCGCGGCAACTGACCGCGGGCGGGCGCATCGACGGCACGCCCACGCTCATGGTGCAAGGCCGCTATACCATAAGCGCCGAGCAGGGCGCCGCGGCCATGCTGACCACCGCAGAGGGCCTGTTCCCGGTCGTGCGCAAGACCCTGGCCGCGGCCAAGTAGCACCAGTCACCGGCCGGGCGTCGTCCGCATCTGAACAGGATCGTCTCCCTCGTCCCTTCCATCACCGAGCTGGTGTGCGAGCTGGGACTCGCACACGAACTCGTCGGCAGGACCGGCTTCTGCATCCACCCGAAGGAGGCCGTGCGCGCGGTCCCGAAGGTGGGCGGCACCAAATCGGTCGACCTGGAGAAGATCCGCGAGCTGGCGCCGACGCACGTCATCGTCAACGTGGACGAAAACCGGAAGGAGACCGCCAAGGCGCTCGCCGGCTTCGTGCCGAATGTGATCGTCACGCATCCGCTCGGCCCCCTCGACAATCTCGCGCTGTACCGGCAGATCGGCGCGGCATTCGACAGAAGCGGGGAAGCCGAAGACCTCTGCGCGAGGTTTGAATCCGCCTTCCGCAGGCTGCGCGAGAAGCAGTTCCCGCAGCGTAAGGTGCTTTACCTGATCTGGCGGGATCCGTGGATGACGGTATCGCGCGATACCTACGTGTCGCGCATGCTGGCGCTGGTCGGCCTGCAGACCGTTCCGGAATCCCTGCTAGAGCGCTATCCGAAGCTGGCGGACCTGGACGTGCCGGACGCCGAACTGCTCCTGCTAGCCACTGAACCCTACCGCTTTGGCGACCGGCACAGGGAAGAACTGCGCGAACGGCTCGGCCTTCCGGTCTACCTCATCGACGGCGAGATGACCTCCTGGTACGGCAGCCGGGCGCTCTGCGGGCTGGACTACCTTGCCGAATTCAGCTCGAGCCTTCCTGCGCCGCGAGCCGCAGCCTGACGTAGCTGCCAGGCCCGTCTTCGAGCGGGTTCTGCGGGGTTCTGGCGGCAACCTTTTCTCCGCCGTTGTGCGCGTCTATCCAGGCCTGCCAGTCCGTCCACCAGGAGCCGGCATGCTGGCTCGCGCTCTTGAACCATTCCTCGGCCGCTTCGGGCCGCGCGTCGTTGGTCCAGTAATGATATTTCTTCGCTGAGGGCGGATTGACGATGCCGGCGATATGGCCGGAGCCGCCGAGCACGAAGCGCACCACGCCGCCGAGGTATCGCGAGCCTTTGTAGGTGGTTTTCCAGGGCGCGATGTGGTCGTCTACCGTGGAAATGAAGTAGGACGGGACTTTCACCTGCGACAAGTCGATCGGCACGCCGTCAAGAACGATGCCGCCCGGCACGCCGAGCAGGTTTTTCAGGTACATGTTCCTGAGATAGAAGCTGTGCATGCGCGCCGGCAGGCGCGTTGCGTCCGAGTTCCAGTACAGCAGGTCGAACGGAAACGGGTCCTTGCCCATCAGGTAGTTGTTGATGACGAAGGACCACACCAGGTCGTTGGCGCGCAGCATGTTGAAGGTCGAGGCCATTTCCGAGCCTTCCAGGTAGCCGCGTTCGTTCATTTTCTTCTCGAGGTTTTCCACCTGAGCCTCGTCGATGAACACGCCGAGCTCGCCCGGTGCCGAAAAATCCAGCAGGCTGACGAAGAAGGTGGCGCTTCTTACTCTGTCGATCTGCTTTTTTCCACTGAGAAAACCCAAAGTGGCCCCGAGCAGGGTCCCGCCCAGGCAATAGCCAATGAAGTTCACCTCGCGCTCGCCGGTCGCCTTCTCCACCGCTTCCAAAGCGGCGAGCGGCCCCTGCTTCATGTAGTCGTCGAAGCCCATTTGCGCGAGCCGCGCATCCGGATTGACCCAGGAGAGCACGAATACGGTGTGGCCCTGGTCGAGCGCCCACTTGATGAAGGAATTCGACGCGCGCAGGTCGAGGATGTAGTACTTGTTGATCCAGGGCGGGATGATCACCAGCGGGGTCTTGTAGGCGTCCCGCGTGGTGGGCATGAACTGGATCAGTTGCATCAACTCGGTCTGGAAAACCACCTTGCCCGGCGTGACGGCGACGTTCCTGCCGATCTGGAACGCCTTTTCATCGGTCATGCTGATGCGCAGGTTGCCGCCGCCTTTCTCGACGTCCGCGAGCAGGTTGTTCAGGCCCTTGAGCAGGTTCTGGCCGCCGCTCGCCAGAGTCTCACGCAGCACTTGCGGATTGGTCAGCGCGAAATTAGAGGGCGAAAGCGCGTCTACGAACTGCCGGGTGAAAAACGCGACCTTCTTTTCCGATTCCGGCGTGAGCTGCCCGACACCGGCGACCGAATGCTGGATGTGGCGCGCGGCGATCAGGTAGGACTGCTTGATGTAGTCGAACAGGAAATTCGAACTCCAGTCGTCGTCCCTGAAGCGGTTGTCGCCC
Organism: Burkholderiales bacterium; assembly: GCA_035499575.1. GTDB lineage: Bacteria > Pseudomonadota > Gammaproteobacteria > Burkholderiales > SG8-39 > RBG-16-66-20. Next base: position 12,714 of record DATJYN010000041.1, read on the forward strand.
TTGGCCGGCGCCGCCACCGGCGGCGCCTGCATGCCCATCATCTTCATCCAGCTCGACTGCCAGAGCCGCAAGTAGTCGAGCATGATGTTGGTGGAGAACGCGGCGAGCGACGCGGGGTTGGATAGCATGCGCGCGTACAGGTCCATGTAGGCCTTGGCGATGCCGAATTCGTCGCCGCCCGCGGCGGCGATGCTGGCGCCGAGGTCCTTCCGGGAGAATTCGTCGAGGATCCGCGCGGAATGTTCCGCCACCCGCTGCAGCACCCGCGCGGTTTCCTCGGCATTCGGGGCCGGCGCCTTCTCGTCCATATCGCTCCTCCTCCTAGGCGGGCGCGAAACGCGCCACGCCGTCCTTGCCGACGCTGCGCGCCAGCTTGCCTTCGTAATGCAGGTAGTGCAGGTGCGCGATTGCTTCGCCCATGGCGAAGAAAATCTGGCCGGTGTCGAGCTTGCGCCGGAACAGAACTTCCAGCACCTCCTGCGCGCTGCGCGGCGCCGCAGCGCAGCTTGCCTGCAATTCCGCCAGCCGCTCCGCATGATGCACCTCGAGCTGCGCAATGCGCGCATGCGCGCCGCGGAACGGCAGCCCGTGGGAAGGCAGTACGAAAACGTCCGCCGGCAGCTCGCGGTAGCGGCCGATCGACTCCAGGAACAGGCGCAGCGGGTTCGACCAGGGATCGATCGGCCGTACCGCGACGTTAGTGGATATGCGCGGCAGCAGCATGTCGCCGGAAACGAGCAGGTTCAGCGCCTCGCAATAAAGCGAAACGTGCTCGGGCGCGTGCCCGTAGCCGAGCATCACCTTCCAGCCGCGGCCGCCGACCTCGATACGCTCGCCGCCGAACAGGCGCCGGTGCGAATAGGGAAAGTCCGGCACCATCGTCTTGTACAGCCCGCCGCGCGTGAGCAGCGCATTTGCCTGCGCTTCATCGAGCCCGTTGGTGAGGAACAGGTCCCTCTGCGCTTCCGGCGAATATCCGGCGGCGCCGTGCCGCGCTGCGTGCACCGTGAGGTATTCGCCGCGGGTCATCCAGAGCTCGGCGCCGGTGCGCGCGCACAGCCAGGCCGCGTTGCCGGCGTGGTCCGGGTGGTAATGCGTGACCAGCACCCGCTTCACGGGCCTGCCGCCGATCTTGTCCGCGAATATCCGGTCCCACACCGCGCGCGTGGCTTCGTTGCCCAGGCCGGTGTCGATGATCAGCCAGCCTGGGTCTTCCTTCGGTCCGTCTTCCAGCAGCCACAGGTTGATGTGGTCGAGCTGGAACGGCAGCGCCATGCGCAGCCAATGCACGCCGGGCGCGACCTCGATCGTGGTGCCGGGCGAGGGCGGGTTTGCGTGCGGATATTCGGGCGTGGTCAATCGGGCCTGGTCGCAAGACGGCTGCGCTAGAATCTTTGCACCCTACCATGCAGCAAACCGAAAAGGAACGCGCCGAGTTTTCCATCGGCGAGCTGGCGAGCGAATTCGACGTCACGCCGCGCGCGATCCGCTTCTACGAGGATCACGGCCTGCTCGCTCCCAAGCGCGCCGGCACGCGCCGCATCTACTCGCCGCGCGACCGCACGCGCCTGAAGCTCACGCTGCGCGGCAAGCGGCTCGGCCTCACGCTGTCGGAAATCCGCGAACTGATCGACATGTACGAGCCTGGCCGCGACGAGCGGCCGCAGCTCGCGCGCTTCCTCGCGGTGCTGGAAGCCCACAAGGCGAGCCTGCTGCAGCAGCGCAGCGACATTGAGGCGCAGCTCACCGA
>DATJYN010000042.1:0-3024 GCA_035499575.1 Burkholderiales bacterium
CGGTTGAAATGAGCCTGGTGACGCCGCCGGTGGGCCTGAACCTCTTCGCCGTGAGCGGCGTGTCGAAGATCCCGGTGTCGGAGGTGGTCAAGGGATCGATCCCCTTCTTCCTTACCGACGCGCTGGTGCTGCTGCTGGCGACTTTCTTCCCGGCGCTGTCGACCTGGCTGCCGGACCTGCTGGTTGTGAACGTATTCAAGTAGCGGCTGCGCCCTCGTCGGCTGCGTGGCCGCGCTTGGGCACGAGCACCGTGCGCTCGAAGATCATGAACTCGATTCCGTCGGCCTTCAGGCCGCGCGTGCGCACGGTCACCAGGCCCTGCGTGGGACGCGATGCCGATTCCCGTACGGCGAGGACCTCGGACTCCGCGTAGATGGTGTCGCCGACGAACACCGGCGCGGTGAGCCGCACCTTATCCCAGCCCAGGTTGCCGATCGCACGGTAGCTGACGTCGTCCACGCTCATGCCGACCACGATCGAAAGCGTCAGGCAGCTGTTCACCAGCGGCCGGCCGAATTCGGTTTTTGCCGCGTAGGCATGGTCGAAATGCAGCGGGTGGTTGTTCATCGTGAGCAGCGTGAACCAGGTGTTGTCCGCCTCGCCGATGGTGCGCCCGGGCCGGTGCTCGTAGACGTCGCCCACGGCGAAATCCTCGTAGTCACGGCCGTGGCGCGCGCGAACCCGCGTCATTGCCGCCCCAGGACCGTCGCGCCGTGCTCGCCCATGGCAGGCTCGCGCAGGTCCACCTTCGCCGGTTCGCGCGAAAAGCGCAGCGGCGAGTCCAGGTGGCGGCGTCCCAGCGCGTCGACGAGCACCATGCCGCGCGCCGCCAGCTGCGGGTCGCGCAGCGCCTCCGGAAAGGTGTTGAGTTCGCCGAAGCACACGTCCAGCCTGGACAGGGAAGCGATCCACTGGTCGCGCGTGCGCGTGCGGAACTGCTCGCGCAGGAACTGCTCCACCGGCGACTGGTGCGGACCAGGCCCCTGCTCGCACAGCACCGCGAGCTCCGGGCGGCCGAGCGCGCCGAGCAGGTTGCGCACGAACTTCATTTCCTGGCCCGCGAGCGCGATGTGGCGCCCGTCCTTCGTGTCGTAGATCTGGTAGAAGGCCGATCCGCCGGTGGTGCGCTCGTGGCGCGCCACTTGCTGGCGGTCCTCGGCGAGCGCGGGACCCAGCAGGTTCGCCGATGCCGACACCATGCAGTCGTGCATGGAAATGTCGAGAAAATCGCCCTGTCCCGTCGCCTGGCGCCTGAGCAGCGCCATCAGGACGCCTGCCAGCCCTTGCAGCGAGGCCACCATGTCCGCGGCGGGCACGGACGGAATTGCCGGCTGGCCGTCCCGCCCCTGGCTCACGCTGAGCACGCCGCTTACTCCCTCCACGCCGAGGTCGTGCGAGGGCCGGTCGCGGTAAGGTCCGCTCTGGCCGAACGCGCTGATCGAGCAGTAGACGATGCGCGGATTGCGCGCGGATACCTGCGCATAGCCGACGCCGAGGCGATCGACCACCCCGGGCCGGAAGGTCTCGACGAAAACGTCAGCGGTGCCGCACAAGGCAAGCAGTGCGTCGCGGTCCCGCACGTCCTTCAGATTCAGCACCACGCTCTTCTTGCCGCGATTGAAATTGCGGAAGTACACGGTGCTCGGGCCGTCCGACGGGCCCAGGTGGCGCGTGGGATCGCCCTCGCCAGGCGCCTCGACCTTAATCACCTCGGCACCGTGATCCGCCAGCGCCTTCGTGAGGTAGGGGCCCGGCAGGAACACCGACAGGTCGACCACCCGGATGCCGGCGAGCTTCATGGCGCTCCGCTTTCCAGCAGCTCCTGGTTGTCGGCGCCGGCGGCGGAACCCGCGCGCTGCTCGAGGCGCCTGCCGTTGATGCGGATCGGACTTGCGAGCACGCGCACGCTGCCGCGATGCGGGTGCGGCACCTGGCTGATCATGCCGGTGCGTTTCGGAAACGGGTTCTCCAGGGCGCGCGCGATGTCGTAGACCGGACCGATCGGCAGCACGGCAGACAGTTTTTCGAGCCAATGCGCGGTGGGGCGCCGGCGAAACTCGGCGTCGAGCACGGCGGTCAGGGAATCGCGATGGTCCAGGCGCGCCGGGAGCCCGGCAAAGCGGGGATCGGCTGCCAGATCCGGCCGGCCCAGGCCTTGCAGCAACGCCTGCCAGAAGACTTCGTTCATGCAGGCGAGGAAGATCCAGCCGTCGGCAGTGGGAAAGGTCTGGGTCGGCGTCAGCGACAGGTGCGCGCCGCGCGGCTGGCGCGCGGATTCGTAGCCCTCGTTCAGGTACCAGGTCGCCGAGTAGCCCAGCTGGTGCAGTGCGACGTCATACAGGCAGACGTCGACATCGCAGCCGGCGCCGCTCTTCTGCGCGCGCAGCAGGCAGGCGAGCAGGCCGACCGCGCCGGTGGCGCCGGACATGTAGTCCACCATCGCCACGCCTGCGCGCGCGGGCGCACCGTCGGGTTCGCCGGTGAGGCTCATGATTCCCGCCTCGGCCTGCATCAGGTAGTCGAAGCCGGGCCGGGCGGCGCGCTCGTTGTCGCGGCCATAGGCCGAGATGTGCAGGCAGACAATCCTCGGGTTGATGCGCGACAGCGTCGCGTAGTCCAGGCCGAGCTTCGCCGGCTGGTCGCCGCGCAGGTTGTTCATCACCGCGTCCGCCGAGCGCACCAGCCGTTCGAATCCGGCGCGGCCCGCGGCGCTCTTGATATCGAGCAGCACGCTGCGCTTGTTGGCGTGCCAGGTCTGGAAGTACAGGCTGTCCCCGGGACCGGCGAAGAAAGGCCCGACTGCGCGCGAGGGCTCGCCGCCGGAAGCAGGGCTCTCGATCTTGATGACCTCGGCGCCCAGCTGGGCAAGCATGGCCGAGCCGTAGGGCCCGGCGCCGAAATGCTCCAGCGTCAGGACGCGGATCCCTTCGAGCGGCCGCGCCGCCGCTAAGCCTGCGGGTTTCGCTTGATCCATTGCTTCGAGATGATGATGCGCTGCATCTCGTTGGTGCCCTCGCCGATGCA
>DATJYN010000043.1:0-13006 GCA_035499575.1 Burkholderiales bacterium
TGCAACTGGGCGCAATCCATGGATGGCGCGGTGGACACCGCGCATTTTTCCTTCCTGCACATGCCGGCGCCGAAATCCGCGTCCAACTCGAGCGCCAACATCGCCGCCGACGAAAACCGCATCCGTTGGCTGCGCCAGGACCCGATGCCGCGCTTCACCATCCTCGATCACGAAGTCGGCTTCGTCGTCGGCGGCGCGCGCAAGGCGGACGGCGGGGACCTGTACTGGCGCATCACGCAGTTCATGCTGCCGACGCACTCCATCACGCCCTCGGCCATGCCGGGCGAGGTCTACTACGGCTACACCTGGGTGCCCGTGGACGACGTGTCCTGCTGGATCTACATCTACGGCTGGCACCCCGACCGCGCGATCACGAAGGAAGAGCGCGCGAAGTTCACGAAGGGCGGCTTCGGCCAGTTCGCCGAACTCGGGCCGGGCTACATCCCGGTCCGCAACAGCAGCAACGACTACCTCATCGACCGCGAGGCGCAGAAGACCGTGTCCTTCACCGGCGTGCGCGGCATCGCCGAGCAGGACGCCATGGCGCAGGAAAGCCAGGGCCTGATCGCCGACCGCAGCAAGGAGCACCTGACCGCCACCGACATCGGCGTGGTGCACTTCCGCCGACTGATGCTGAAGGAGGCGAAAGCGCTGCGCGGCGGCAAGGAGCCGGCAGCCGCGAAGCATCCGCACAGCTACCGCCTGCGTTCCGGCGGCGCCGTGCTGCCCTCGGCGCTGTCCTTCGAGGAAGTGATGAAACAGCGCTTCGGCAGCCCCACGGGAAAGGTCTATTCGTGAAGCTGGCCCGGTCGTTCGTGCCGTGCGCATCGCTGCTGCTGGTCCAGGCCTGCGCACAGGTCCAGGTCGCAGACTGGCCGTACTACGGCGGCGATGCGGGCGGCAGCCGCTATTCCTCGCTGGCCGAGATCGACAGGAGCAACGTAGCGACACTGAAAATCGCCTGGGAATACCATACCGGCGACGTTTCCGACGGCAAGGACGGCCGCCGCGCGAGTGCCTTCGAGACGACGCCGATCGTCGCCGGCGGCACCATGTACCTGAGCACGCCGTACAGCCGCGTGGTTGCGCTCGATCCCGAGACCGGCGCGGAAAAATGGCGCTTCGACCCGAAGATCGACCAGCGCGGGCCGTATTCCGAGGGCCTGATCAACCGCGGCGTCACGCTCTGGACCGACGCCGGCCGGGCCGAAGGCGAGGCTTGCCGGCGCCGGATTTTCCTCGCGACCATCGACGCGCGCCTGTTCTCGCTCGACGCCGCGACCGGCCGGCCCTGCGCCGATTTCGGCGACGCGGGCCGGATCGACCTCACGCAGGGCGTCGCCCACATCGCCCGCCGCGGCGAATACGAGGAAACCTCCGCGCCGGCGGTGGCCGAAGACCTGGTCATCGTCGGATCGTCGGTCGCCGACAACGACCGCGTCGCCAGCCCGAGCGGCGAGGTGCGCGCTTTCGACGCGCGCACAGGCAAGCTACGCTGGAGTTGGAATCCGATTCCGGCGTACCTCGCGCCCACGGGGGCCGGCAACGCCTGGGCGACGCTCTCGGTGGATACGCGGCGCGGCCTGGTCTTCGTGCCGACGGGCAGCGCGAGCCCGGACTATCACGGCCTGAAGCGGGCCGGCGACGGCCGGTGGGCAAATTCGGTCGTCGCCCTGTCCGTGAAAACCGGGGCGCTGGTCTGGGGTTTCCAGCTGGTGCATCACGACCTCTGGGACTACGACACGGCCTCGCAGCCGGTCCTCGGCGTGCTGCGCCGCGACGGCGCCGAGCTGCCCGTCGTCATCCAGGGGAACAAGACCGGCAGCCTGTTCGTATTGGAGCGCGCTTCGGGCAAGCCGGTCTTCGCCGTCGAGGAGCGCCTGGTTCCGAGAAGCGACGCCGAGGGCGAGCTGGCGTCGCCGACACAGCCGTTCCCCGTGGCGCCGCCGCCGCTGGTGCCCCAGCGGTTGACCGCGCAAGAGGCCTGGGGTCCGACCGCCCAATATCGCGACGAGTGCCGCGCCATTCTGGCAAAGCTGCGCTCCGAAGGCGTCTACACCCCGCCGAGCGTGCAGGGCACCGTCGCCTTCCCGGGCAACCTGGGCGGCATGAACTGGAGCAGCGGCGCGTTCGACCCGGTGCGCGAGGTCTTCGTCGCCAACGTGAACATCCTGCCGATGGAGGTCCACCTCATCCCGCGCGAGCAGTATGCGGCCGTCGAGAAGGCGGCGAAGGAAGGAAAGTACCGCGCGGAAGTCTCGCCGCAGCACGGCACGCCCTACGGGATGAGCCGCCGGGTGATCACCTCGTCCAGCGGCGCGCCCTGCAATCCGCCGCCCTGGGGCGAGCTCGTCGCCGTCGACCTGGCGAACGGGACGATCCAGTGGAAAGTGCCGCTTGGCACCTCCGCGGACATGTTCCCCAGCCCGGCGCCCGTCATTCAGGGCACGCCGAACCTGGGCGGGCCGATCGTCACGGCGGGCGGGCTGGTCTTCGTCGCTTCCGCCATGGACAATTTCCTGCGCGCGTTCGACATCGACACCGGCGCGGAATTGTGGAAAGGCCGCCTGCCGGCCGGCGCGCAGGCGATGCCGATGACCTACCGGCTGCGCGACGACGGCAAGCAGTACGTGGTCATCGCGGCGGGCGGCCATGGCAAGCTGGGTACCAAACTGGGGGATTCGGTCGTCGCATTTACGTTGCCATAAACGAGAAAGGGGGAGGTTGTCATGTACGCAAAAACGATCCGCGGTGTCGTCCTGTTCTTCGCCCTGTCGGGCCTGCTCGCCGGTTGCGCGGGCACCGTGACCAACATGCGCGAATTGCCCGCGTCGCAGGCGCCGGCCGCGCCGGAAGCGGGCAAGGCGCTGGTGGTGTTCATGCGCCCCTCGGGGCTCGGCTTTGCGATCCAGTCGAGCGTGTTCGAACTCCGGGACGAGATACCGGTGCTGATTGGCATCGTCGCCGCGAAGACGCGCGTCTCGCAGCAATTCGAGCCCGGCAAGCACCTGTTCATGACGATCGGCGAGAACGCCGATTTCATGAGCGCCGAGCTCGCCGCCGGCAAGACCTACTACGTGAAGGTCGAGCCGAGGATGGGCATGTTCAAGGCGCGCTTCGGCCTCGAGCCCTACCGGCAGAAGGATCTCGCCGGCGCGGATTTCAAGAACGACCTGGCTGAATGCCGGCCCGTGGAGAAGACCGCCGAGTCGGACAACTGGGCCGCCGCGAACATGCAGAGCATCCTCTCCAAGCGCGGCGACTACTACGGCGACTGGATGAAGCAGGAGGAAGCCAAGCGCCCGCGGATGCTGGCCGAGGATGGCCGCTAGGTGAGGGTCTTCGCCTTCCTTGCGCTCGCATTCTGCGCGCAGGCGTTCGCGCAGGAGTATCCCGCCAGGCCGGTCACCGCCATCGTGCCGTTCTCCACCGGCAGCGCGAGCGACGTGATCGCGCGCATCGTGCTGGACCGCATGGGGGCCGCCATGGGCCAGCGCTTCATCGTGACCAACCTGCCGGCCGCCGGCGGCGTTTCGGGCACGCTGACCGCGAGCAAGGCGCCGGCCGACGGCTACACCATCGTGATGGGCGCGGCGGGGCCGACGGTGGTCAACAAGATCCTCAACCCCGCGCTCGGCTACGACCCGGAAAAGGATTTCCAGCCGATCTCGCTGTACGCGAGCCTGCCGAACATCGTCGCGGTGAGCGCGAAGCTCGACATCCACACGCTGGCGGAATTCGTCGACTACGTGCGCAGGAACCCGAAGGTGCCCTACAGCTCGGTCGGCAACGGCAGTTCGCAGCACCTCGCGGGCGCGCTCTTCGAGCAGCTGGTCGGCGCGCAGATGCAGCACGTGCCGTACCGCGTGACCTCGCAGCTGCAGGCGGACTTCATCTCCGGCACGGTGCCGGCGAGCTTCCAGCTGCTGCCGAACGTGATCGGCGCCCTCAAGTCCGGGCAGGGCAGGGCGCTGGCGGTCGCGAGCAGCCGGCGGCTCGCCGCGCTGCCCGACGTGCCGACCGCCGCGGAGGCGGGCGTGAAGGGCTTCGAGTCCGCCGCCTGGTTCGGCTTCCTCGCGCCGCGCGGCACGCCGCGCGCGCCGGTCGAGCGCCTGAACAGGGAAATCGCCGCCGCCGTCGCCGATCCCGCGGTGCGCGCGCGCTTCACCGACTTCGGCGCCGAGCCGCTCGCGTCCACGCCGGAAGAATTCGGCCGCTATATTTCCAGCGAGGTGGCGAAGTGGCGCGAGATCACCGCCAAGGCCGGCATCACGCTCGACTGAGGCATTCCTGCAGCAGCGCCAGGGCGCGGCGCGTGAACTCCCGCATGTTGGCTGCGCGGTCGGTGCTTCCGGTCTCCACCGTAATGACGGCTTCGCGCGGCCCGCTCACCGCGATGCAGGCGTGCCCGGCGGCGTCGCCGTAGCGGTTGCCGGCCGGCCCGCTCGCGCCGGTCTCCGCGAGTCCCCAGTCCGCGCCGAGGTTCGCGCGCAGGCGCGCGGCCATGAGTTTCGCGAAGGGCTCGCTCGCCGAGCGGATGCCTTTCATTTCCTCCCTCGTAATGCCGAGAATTTTTTCCCTGCTGGCCAGGGTGTAAATCACCGCGCCGCCGAGGTAGTAAGCCGATGCCCCCGGCACCGCCACCAGCGCCGCATTGATCAGCCCGCCCGCGGACGACTCCGCCACCGCAATCGTCTGCTTGCGCTCCTTGAGCAGCGCGCCTGCCGCGGCGCCGGCGGAATCCAGTTCGTCCATGCGGGATAATGATGCCATGGCGATCCAGCTTCATTACTTTCCCGGCAACGCGAGCCTGATTCCCCACATCCTGCTGGAGGAACTGGGATTGCCGTTCGAGCTCTCGTACGTGGACCGCGGCAAGTCGGCGCAGAACTCGCCCGCCTATCGGAAACTCAATCCCAACGGCTTGATCCCGGTGCTGGTCGATGGGCCGCTGGTGCTGTACGAAACCGCCGCGATCTGCCTGCACCTGTGCGACACGCACCCGCAGGCGGGATTCGCGCCGGCCGCCGGCACGGCGGAGCGCGCGCATTTCTACAAGTGGCTTGCCTGGCTCACCAACACGCCGCAGACCACGCTGTTCAACTACTTCTATCCCGAGCGCTGGGTGAACGAAGGCAACGCCGCCGGCGCCGCCGAGGTCAAGGCGCATGCCGAAGCGAAAGTCGGGCCCATGCTCGACCAGCTCGACGCGCAGCTCGCCTCCCACGGCAAGGACTGGTTCCTCGGCGGGCGCTACGGCGCGCTCGATCCCTACGTCTTCGTCGTCTGCCGCTGGACGCGCAACCTCGCGCGTCCGGCGCGCAGCCTGCCGCATCTCGGCCCCTACCTGCAGCGCATGCTCGCGCGGCCCGCGCTGAAGAAGGCGTTCGCGACCGAGAAGCTCGCGGAACCCCACGTCTGAAATGACGGCATTTGCGTGCGCGCTGCCGATACATTCCGATACCGCGGAGACACGCGCGGGTTACGCCGCCGCCGCACACTGCTCCCGTACTCATCCACGGGAGGTTTCGTCATGCCGGCGGTGTTCTTCGGAGTCCTGGTCTACCTGCTGTTCGTCTGCAGCTTCGCTTACGCGGTCGGCTTCGTCGGCAATTTAGGCCTGCCGACTTCGCTGGACGGTACGGCGGCGGTTCCGGCGGGGCGGGCGCTGCTCGTCGACCTCGCGCTGCTCGCGACATTCGCCGTGCAGCACAGCGTCATGGCGCGCAAGGGCTTCAAGGCCTGGTGGACGCGCTACGTGCCGGAAGCGATCGAGCGCAGCACCTACGTGCTGCTTGCGAGCCTTGTCCTGTTCGCGCTCTGCTGGTTCTGGCAGCCGATCGAGGGTGCGGTCTGGTCCGTGCGCGATCCGGCGGCCGTCGCCGCGCTGCGGGCGGTGTTCTGGATGGGCTGGGGCGTGCTGCTGCTCTCCACCTTCCTGATCAACCACTTCGAGCTCTTCGGCCTGAGCCAGGTGATCACGAAACTGATGGGCGCCTCGTTGCCCGAACAGGAATTCCGCACGCCGCTGCTCTACAAGCACGTGCGCCATCCGATCTACCTCGGTTTCCTCCTGTCCTTCTGGGCGGCGCCGGAGATGACGCTCGGGCACCTGCTGTTCGCCGCCGGCTCCACCGGCTACATCCTGGTCGGCATCTGGTTCGAGGAACGCGACCTGGTCGCGCGCTTCGGCGAGCGCTACCGCGCCTACGGCGAGAAGGTGCCTATGCTGTTGCCGCGTTTCACGCGCCGCTAGCGCGGTGCTGGCGAGCGACCCAGCGCGCCATCAGTTCCATGGCGAGGCAGGATGCGGCCGAGGTGGCGAGCAGCACCGCTTCCGCCGCCTGCCAGCCCCAGTGCTCGACGATCAGCGCGAACAGCGTCGGCGCGGCGGCGTTGACGACGACGATCGGCGCTGCGATCAGCCCGAGCACCGCGCCGTAGCCCTGGGCGCCGAACAGGGCGAGCGGCACCGCGCCGCGCACGATCGTCACCACGCCCTGCGAGGCGCCCATCAGCAGGGTGAAGGCAAGGATCGCCGGGATGCCGCCGCCCGACGCCAGCAGGAGGACGAACGACGCCGGCAGCACGGCGATGGCGATGCGCCCGACCACGATGGCGCGCAGCTTGCTGCCGAAGAATATTTCCACCAGCCGGCCGCCGAACTGGGCGAAGCCCTTCAGCGAGGCGACCCAGACCGCGGCGGTCGCCGCCAGGCCCGCCGCCTGGAGCAGCGGCACCAGCTGCACCGTGACCACGCCGAACACGAAGCCGTTCAGCGACATCACCAGCGCGAAGAGCGCGATCGCCAGCGGGCGCGCGCTGCCGGCGAGCGGCGGCCCTTCGCGCGTCGCGCGCGCACGCTCCTCGGGCGGAGTGGCGAGTCCGGCCGCTTCGCGCCGCGCGAGGCCGAACCAGTTGAGCGGCAGGCAGACCGCGAGGTTGATCGCGGCGAAGGCCGCCAGCGTCTGCCGCCAGCCGAGCGCCTCGTTCAGGTAGTGGCCGAGCACCCAGAACACGGTCGAGGCGAATGCGCCGAACAGCGTCAGCAGCGAAATCGCGAGGCGCCCGCGCGACGGCGCCACCTGCACGAGCGCGGCGAAGGCGGCGTCGTAGAGCGAGAGCCGCATCGCCACGCCGAGGAAAGCCCAGGACGCGAGCCAGGCGGCTTCGCTGCGCGCGAGCGACAACGCGAGCAAGCCCGCCGATACCATCAGCGTGCCCAGCGCCATCACGCCGCGCGCGCCGCGGCGGTCGATCAGGTGCCCGACCCAGGTCGATACCGCCGCCATCGCCAACAGCGCCACCGTGAAGCCGAAATACACCAGGCCGCTGCTCCAGCCGGTGTCCTTGACGATCGGGCCCGCGAGCACGCCGAGGCAGTAGTAGCTCGTGCCCCAGGCGGTGATCTGCGCGATGCCGAGCGCGCAGACGGCCCACAGCATCGGGTCGGGGCCGTGGCTGCGCGATGCGTCCATGTGGGCCCAATGATAAGTGCCGCGCGGAAAAATGCAGACGGGAGGAAACCCCATGCCCGGGCAGGTTCGCAAATCGCAACTGGGCGGCGCCCGTCCGGGCTACTTCTTCGCCGGCGCCGCCTGCCGCTTGAGCTTCTCGGCCTCTGCGCGCGCGTCCGCCGTGAGCCGGTAGGCGGCGTAGTACTTGAAGATGTTGCGCACGTAGGTCGTCGTCTCGGCGCCGATCTTCTCGGCGGTGACCACCTCGACGTTGTTGAACCACTGGTCCGGGTCGAGGCCGCGCTGCGCCGCGAGCTTGCGCATGCGCGAGACGTTGCCCGCGCCGCAGTTGTAGCTCGCGAACGCGAACAGCGTGCGGTTCTGCTCGTCGAACTTCGCGTCCGGGAAGTTCTTCGACACCAGCTGGTCCATGTACTTCGCGCCGCCGTGGATGTTGGGCTCGACCTGGCGGATGTCGCCGACCTTCAGCTCGGCGCCGGTCGCCGGCATGATCTGCATCACGCCGATCGCGCCGACGTGGCTCTTCGCGTTCTGGTTGAGCTGCGACTCCTGGTAGCCCTGCGCGGCGAGCATCAGCGGGTCGAACTTGTACTGCGCGCCGTACTTGCGGAAGAGGGCGACCAGGCCGTCGAAGCGCTTCTGGTCGGCCGCTGCGGTCGGGTCGTGGATCTGCTTCACCCGCGACGCGTATTCCCTGAGCAGCCGCGTGCCGCCGCCCTGCTTCCCGACGAACTGCGCGTAGAACTCGGTCAGCTCGGCGGCGAGCTTCGGGCTGCCCTTGCGGATCGCCCAGCCGATCCTGGTCTTCGGCCGCAGCACGATGTCCTCGCGCGGCTTGATCTTCTTCAGCACTTGCGCCCAGGCCTTCGCCTTCCAGTCGTCCGCGACGACCGCCTGCAGCACGCCGGCGTTCAGCATCTCGAGCATGTCCTCGTCCTCGAGCGCATCGGGCAGCAGCACGATCCTGACCGGGTCCCGGCGTTCCTTCTTCAGGCGCTCGTTCAGCGCGACCAGGCTGAGATAGAAGCTCGAGGCCTTGCGCGCGTGCACCGTCTTGCCGGCGAGGTCGTCGAGCGACGTGATCGCGGGCGAGGCGGGGCCCGTCACCAGGATCTCGGTGCTCGCGGCCGTCTCGTCCGGCGCGACGAAGTCCACGTCCTTCTGCAGCTCGGGAATCACCTTGATGTTGCCGACCGCGATGTCGGCATGGCCCTCCAGCAGGTCGGCGCGCAGCCTGTCGCGCGTGGCGACGACCGCGAGCACGGTGAGCGGGCGCTTGGCGAGCTGCCTGGCGTACTTGCGGTTCACCCAGCGCTCGAACTCGCGGATCAGGTAGGCCGAGATGCCGCGCTCCCGGCCCTTGTCCACGAAGTAGAGCGAGCGGCTGTAGGGCACGTAGACGCGCACCACGCGGCGCCGGAGCATGCCGTCGAAGTCGTCTTTCCTCGCTTCGGTCGAGATCGCGAGGCTGCGCGCATTGTCCCCGCCCTCGCCATGCAGCTTGGCGCCCTTGCCCGGCGCATCGATGGCATGGGCGGCAGGCAGGGCGGCGAAGCCGGCAACGGCGAGGACGAGCAAGGGCGCCGGGAGCCGCATGGTTCAGGCTTCTCCCCGCCGCGCGCGCCCTACTTGCGGCGCAGCTGGATCAGCCGGATGTGGCTCTGCGCGAGGTCCGGCGCGTACACCGTCAGGCCGCCCGCCTGCGGGACCACGCAGAAATCCGCCGGTCCCTTGAAGCCGGTCGCCAGTTTCTGCATGCCGGACTTCTCGCTCCAGACGAACAGCGAGCCGGAATCCCAGTCGGTGGCGAGGATCGAGCCGTCGGGCATCTCGTAGATGCCGTCGATGCGGCCGATCGGATCCGTCAGCTTCTTGATCTGGCCGCTCACGCCGAGCGCGAAGATCGGCATGTGCTTGTCCGGCGAGACGAAGCCGCCCATCAGCAGCATGCCGTCCCGGGTGGGGTAGAGGCCGTTGGGAAACACGCCGGCGCCCTTGAAGACCACCGTCACCTTGGGTTCCTTCTTCGCGTGCAGGAAATCCGCCGGCTCCACCTTGACCAGCTGGTCGCTGCGGTTGTCGCTGACGTAGAGCGCGTCGCCCAGGATCGCCGGGTCGTTGGCGAACACCACGCCGGGCAGCGCGACCTTGCGGCCCTTGCGCGTATTCAGGTCGTACTCCCACACCGAATCGATGTCGGTGACCCACAGGCGGTCGCCGCGCACCCAGATGCCCTTGGGCTTGCTGATCGGCTCGCCGCCCTTGCCGGGCAGGAATTTTTCCTCGATGATTTTTCCGTCCAGGCCGACCTTGCTGATCCAGCCGCCCTTGTCCGCCAGGGCCGGGTCGAGCTTGGTGCCGAAGGCGCCCGCGTACAGCACCTTGCGCTTGGCGTCGTAGGCGATCGACTCCGCCCACTTGAAGCCGCCGACGGTCTGGTCCGAAGTGACCTTCCACTGCGCGAGCGCGGCGGGCCCGAACACGACTTGTGCAAAGGCCAGCGCGGCACCGGCCAACAGCGACGACGTTCTATGGTTCATTCCACCCCTCCGATGGTTGAGCCGGGAGTATGCACCGGTTTCGGCCCGTGCCGGCAAGCGCGGCTACTTCTTGAAGACCTCGGCGAAGAACTTGGTCGCTTCGGCCTCGGCCTCCTTGTTCGCCTTGGCGTCGTAGCGCAGCGGCAGGTTGAACTTCTTGCCCATCGCGGTCGCCTCGGGGTTGGTGAAGGCGTGCACCGCGCCCGGATAGGTGATCACGTTGAAGCTGGCCTTCGCCGCCGTCAGGTCGCTCTCGAAGCGGACGTACTGCTCCTTCTTGATGAACGGGTCGTCGGCGCCGTTCAGGACGAGGATCTTCGCCTTGACCGCGCCGGCCGCGGGGGCGGGCGTGTTCAGGCCGAGCGAAGCGTGGAAGCCCGCGACGCCGGCCAGGTCGGCGCCCGCGCGCGCCATGTTGAGCACCACCGCGCCGCCGAAGCAGTAGCCGACGGCGCCGATGCGCGAGGCGTCGACCTGCGGCTGCTTCGCGAGCTCGGCGCGCGCGGCGTTGAAGCGCGACTCCATCGCCTGCGGATCCTTCATCACCGCGCCGGAGAGCGCGCCCGCGTCCTTCGGGTTGTCGGCGGTTTTCGCGTCGCCGTACATGTCGGCGATGAAGGCGACGTAGCCCTGGCGCGCCAGGCGCTTGGCCTCGTTGTGCATGTGCTTGGTGATGCCCCACCATTCGTGGACCACGATGATCCCCGGGCGCTGGCCCTTCTTCGCGGTGTCGACCACCACGAAGCCCTTCAGCGTGGTTTCGCCGTCCTTGTAGGTGACCGGCGTCTCCTTGATCGCGGCGAGGGCCGGGGTGGTGAGCGAGAGCGCGAGCAGCGCGCCGAGAAGCTGGGTCTTCATGGCTTTCCTCCGATGATGGAGGCAGGAGTATGCCCCGAATTCGGGCCGCGTTATAGTCCGCAACCTCACCCGAAGGGGCCAAGCAATGACGATACGCGTGGTACGCGACCAGGCCGCCCTGATGCGGCACGAAATCCATGTCGGCCGCAACAGCTTCGCGACCGACGCTCCCGTCGACGAGGGCGGCGAGGACTCCGGCCCCAGCCCGCACGACCTGTTCGACGCCGCGCTCGGCGCCTGCAAGGCGGTGACCACGCTCTGGTACGCCAAGCGCAAGAACATCCCGGTCGAGGGCATCGAGGTCATCGTCGATCGCGACAACAGCAAGGAGCGTACGGGGACCTACCGCCTGAGCGCCGAGATGACGCTCACCGGCAACCTGACGGAAGAGCAGCGGCAGGACCTGCTGCGCGTGGCGTCGAAATGCCCCGTGCACAAGCTCATGACGGAAACCACCATCGAAATCACCACCCGGCTCGCGCCGTGAGCAGCGCGGCCGCGTACCCGATCGAAGGGGCCTGCCAGTGCGGCGCCGTGCGCTACCGCGTCACGAAACCCTTCCGCCTCCTGGCCGTGTGCCACTGCCTCGACTGCCAGAAGCTTTCGGCGAGCGCGTTCGGCATGACCATGCTGCTCGACGCCGACGGCTTCGAGCTCGTGCAGGGCAGCCCGAAGAAGTGGACGTACGCGGGCTCGAGCGGCGCGCCCAAGGACGCCTTCTTCTGCGCCGATTGCGGCTGCCGCCTCTGGCACCTCAACCCGAAGATGCCGCAGCTGATCCGCCTCAAGCCCGGCACGCTCGGCGACACCTCCTTCCTGCAGCCCGACTACCACGTCTGGGTCAAGCGCAAGCAGCCCTGGATCACGATCCCGGACTGGATGTCGCGCTTCGACACCGAGCCCGCGTCGATGCAGGAAGCCATCGCCGCCGTCGCCGCGACGCGCACGAAGCGCGCGCAGATGGCGGCAGCCTAGGCGATGGCCACCGCGTATCCGATTCTGCGCTGGCAGGTCGGCGGCGTGCGCATCTCGCGCGTCGTCGAGTCCGAGGGCCCGACCTCGCCGAAATTCCTCTTCGCCGACGTCACGAAGGAGCAGCTCCTCCAGCACGCCTGGCTGCGGCCGCACTTCCTGACCGAGGAGGGCAAGCTGCTCATGTCCATCCACGCCTTCGTGCTCGAATCGCAGGGCAGGGTGATCGTCGTCGACACCTGCGTCGGCAACGACAAAGTGCGCCAGTCGCCGAACTGGAACCTGCAGAAGAACCGCTTCCTCGAAGACCTGGCCGAGGCGGGTTTCCCGCGCGAGCGCGTGACCCACGTCGTCTGCACCCACCTGCACGTCGACCACGTTGGATGGAACACGATGCTCAAGGACGGCAAATGGACGCCGACCTTTCCGAACGCGCGCTACCTCATCGGCCGCAAGGAATGGGACTACTGGAGCCGGGTGCAGGACGAATACGACCAGAGTATCCAGAACGACTCCGTGCGCCCGGTCGTGGACGCAGGCCTCGCCGAGTTCGTCGAGTCCGACCACCAGATCACCCCGGAGATCTGCCTCGAACCCACGCCCGGCCACACGCCGGGACACGTGAGCGTGCGCATCAGCTCGAAGGGCGAGGCGGCGGTGATCACCGGCGACCTGATGCATCACCCCGTGCAGTGCGCGATGCCGGAGATGGGCAGCCGCTTCGATTTCAGCGCCGAGGCCGCGCACGCCACGCGGCTGGCGTTCCTCGAGCGCTACCGGGACGGCAAGACGCTGGTGCTGGGGACGCATTTCGCAGCGCCGACGTCCGGCAAGCTGGCGGAATACGGGCGCGCGTTCCGCCTTGGCTGACCTCACCCAGCTCGACACGCCCTGCCTCGTGGTCGACCGCGGCAAGGTCGCGGCCAACGCCGAACGCCTGAAGTCGCGCCTCGCCAAGCTCGGCGTGCCGCTGCGGCTGCACGTGAAGACCGCAAAGTCGCTCGAGGCCCTGGAAGCGGTGGTGGGGCCCGGCAGGCCGCCGATCACCGTCTCGACCCTGAAGGAAGCCGAGCAGTTCTTCGCCGCCGGCTACCGCGAAATCCTCTACGCCGTCGGCTTCGCGCCCGACAAGCAGGCGAGGGCGAAGAAACTCATGGC
>DATJYN010000044.1:0-2884 GCA_035499575.1 Burkholderiales bacterium
GCCCAGACCGCCATCTCGCGCGAGCTGCCGGTGCCGAAGAATTCGCCGCAAACCAGGATCTGCGCGCCGCGGTAGCGCGGCTGGTTCAGGACGAACCCCGGATTCTCGCTGCCGTCCTTGTGGAAGCGCGCCATCTCAAACGCATACTTCCCGATGTCCTCGCGCGGCGTGCCAGTGCAGCGCTCGATGCGGATGATGGCGTCGGTGTCGACGTTTTTTTGCGGAAAGGGCGCGGCAACCGACGTGAGAAGAGAAAACCGCTCCATCAAAAACCCCTCACGTCCGTGATTTCTCCCGCAATCGCCGCCGCTGCAGCCATCGCGGGGCCGGCGAGGTGCGTGCGCGCCTGCGGGCCCTGGCGGCCGATGAAATTGCGGTTGGATGTCGAGACGCAGCGCGCCAGCGGAGCGACGTAGTCGCCGTTCGCCGCCACGCACATGGAGCAGCCGGCCTCGCGCCACTGGAATCCCGCCTCCCTGAAAACTTCGTGCAGTCCCTCGGCCTCGGCGTCCTGCTTGATGCGCCAGGAGCCTGGCACCACCCAGGCTTCGACGTGCTTCGATACCTTGCGGCCCTTGGCAATTGCCGCCGCCGCGCGCAGGTCGGGCAGGCGCGAATTGGTGCAGGATCCTATGAAAACGCGGTCCACCTTCGTGCCGGCGATGGTGTTGCCGGCGGTGAGGCCCATGTAGGCGAGCGCGTCTGGCTTGCGGTTGGGGATTTTCTCGTGCACGCCGATGACGTCCTCGGGGCTGGTGCCCCAGGTGACCTGCGGGGCGAGCGTGCTGCAGTCGAGCGCGTGCTCTGCGTCGAATGTCGCGCCGGCGTCCGAGGGCAGCGTCCGCCAGTGCGCGACCGCCTGCTCCCATTGCGCGCCCTTCGGCGCATGGCGCCGGCCCTTCAGGAAGGCGGTGGTTTTTTCATCCGGCGCGACCATGCCGACCTTGGCGCCGAGCTCGATCGACAGGTTGCACACCGTCATGCGGCCTTCCATGTCGAGGCCGCGGATCGCCTCGCCCGCGTACTCCACCGCGTAGCCCATGCCGCCCGCGGTGCCGAGCTTGCCGATCAAGGCGAGAATCAAATCTTTCGCGACGACGCCCTTTGCCGGCGTGCCGCGGAAATCGATGCGCATGGTCTTCGGTTTCTGCTGCACGATGGTCTGCGTGGCGAGCACGTGCACCAGTTCCGTGGTGCCGATGCCCCAGGCGAGCGAGCCGAGCGCGCCGTGCGTGCAGGTGTGGCTGTCGCCGCAGACCAGCAGCGTGCCGGGAATCGTGAAGCCGGTCTCCGGGCCGATGACGTGCACGATGCCCTGGCCGTCCTCGCCGATGTCATGGACGCGCATGCCTGCCTTGCGGCTCTCGGCGCGGAAGCCGTCGATGATGCGGTTCGCGTTCGGCGTGTCGCCCCCGCGCATGCCGGGCACGGTCGAAACCACGTGGTCGAAGGAACCGAGCGCGAGCTCCGGGCTGCGCATCTTCAGGCCGCGTTTGGCGATTTCCACCTGGGCGCGGTATCCCGAGAGCTCGTGCACCACGTGCCGGTCGACGAACATCAGCTGCATGCCGTCGCCGAGATCGTCGATGACGTGCAGGTCCCAGATCTTGTCGAACAGGGTTTTCACCGGGGATAGGAGCCGTTGTTCACGTCCAGCGTAGTCCCGTTCACGTACTCGGGGCAAGCGCTGCCGAGCCAGAGGATCGCCGCGGCGACTTCGTCGGGCGTGCAGACGCGGCCGGAATAGACCGAGCGCATGACGCCTTCCTTGCGCGACTGCGGGAGCTGGTCGTACATCGCGGTCTGCGTCGGGCCCGGCGCCACCGCGTTGACCAGCACGCCGTGCGGGCCGAGTTCCTTCGCCCAGGCCTTGGTGAGGTTGAGGATGCCGGCCTTGGTGATGCCGTACCAGAGGTCCGGGTGGCCGGTGAATGCCGCCACCGAGCCGACGTTGACGATGCGGCCGGATTTCCTGCGCATCATTTGCGGGGCGATTTCCTGGATCAGCAGCGCCGGCGCTTCCAGGTTCACCGTCAGGATTTCCCTGCGATGCGAATCGGGGATCGACTCGTAGCGGTCGCAGTACAGGACACCCGCGTTATTCACCAGCGCGTGGATCTCGCCCTGAGATTCAAGCATTTCGGGGATTTGCTCGAGGTTGCGCAAGTCGAACTCGATCCGCTCCGCCGCCTCGAGGTCGAAGTTGGAGAAATCCTTGTCGAGCGCGACGACCCGCCATCCTGCCCTGGCGAAGGCGTGCGCAGTCGCGAGGCCAATGCCGCGGCCCGCGCCGGTGATCAATGCAGTGTTCATGGGTGAATTCTAATGGCTAGAATCCGTGCTCCGTCCTCTGGGAATGCGCGATGGTTGAAAAGATTTTCCGGTTCAGAGATGGGCCGCTGCGCGTCAGGCCGCCCGAAGAAATCGTCTATGGCACGGGCAGGTGCGCGCTCGGTCCGGTGCTGGTGGCCTCGAGCAACAAGGGCATCGTCACGATCATGATCCGGGACAAGGCAGACCAGCTGCTGCGGGACCTGCGCTCCCGATTCCCCAAGGCGATCCTTGCCCGGAACGAAGAGGAATCCAGGGATGCGGTCGTGAAGGTCATCGAATACATTGCCGCGCCATTCGGGCGCTTCGGTCTGCCGCTCGACATGCGCGGCACCGACTTCCAGCAAAGCGTCTGGCGCGAAGTGAGGAAGATCCCGATCGGCCAGACCTCGTCCTACTCGAAGATCGCCGCAGCGATCGGCTCGCCCAGGGCGGTCCGGGCGGTGGGCAGTTCCTGCACCCACTGCTGGTTTTCCTTTGCCGTGCCCTGCCACCGCGTGCTGCGCAAAGGGGACGCCGACCGGGCGCGGCACGATCGGCGGGATGCCCGCAG
>DATJYN010000045.1:0-28218 GCA_035499575.1 Burkholderiales bacterium
CGTCGCACAGAAATTTCATTCTGGCCATGGCGTTCTCCTTATGCCTTCGCGACCTGGCAAAGCGTCGTCTTGGTTTCCTGCATCATGGTCACGCGGTCGTAGCCGTATGTCGTTGCCGTATTGACCGCCTCGCCGCGCACGATCGGCGCGGCCCCGTCCGGATACCAGGCAAGCATGTCCTGCCCCTGCCACCAGCCCGAGAAGTGGAACGGGATGAAACAGGTATCGGCGCCCACACGTTCCGTGACCTGCGCCTTGACCTTCAACCTGGCGCCCGAGGGCGTGCTTACCCAGACGAACTCGCCGTTGCGGATGTCTCGCTCGGCGGCGGTCTTCGGGTTGATCTCGACGAAGTTGTCCTGCTGCAGCTCGGCGAGCCAGGGATTGGAGCGCGTTTCCTCGCCGCCGCCCTCGTATTCCACCAGCCGGCCGCTGGTCAGGATCAGCGGGAATTTCTTGGGCGCGTCGGCCTTGAGCGCGTCCTGCTGCTCCGTCTTGAACTTGGTGGGCAGGCGCCACAGTACCTTTACATCGTCATGGGTGGGGTATTTCTCGACCATGTCCGGCCGCGGGCTGTAGAGCGGCTCGCGGTGCTGCGGGATGCCGTCGGGAAAATTCCAGACCACGGCGCGCGCTTTCGCGTTGCCGAACGGGCTGCAGCCGTGCTTCATCACCACGCGCTGGATGCCGCCCGAAAGATCGTTGGCCCAGGTCTTGCCTTCGGCCGCCGTCTTTTCCGCATCGGTGAGTTCATCCCACCAGCCCAGTTTCTTCAGCAGCACGTGGTCGAACTGCGGATAACCGGTCGTGATGTCGCTATCCTTGCAGTGCACGCCGTCCTCGGCGAGCAGGTTGACGCCATCCTTTTCCACGCCGAACAGCGCGCGGAACGTATGGCCCCCGTCCATCGGGTGCTTCGACGTGTTATACAGGTTCGGCGTGCCCGGGTGCTTGATCGCCGCCGTGCCGTAGCAGGGCCACGGCAGGCCATAGTAATCACCCGTCATGTCGTAGCCGGTCTTCGCGTCCTTGCCGGCCTTGCAGCGCAGCGACTTGACGTCGAAGAGGTGCATGTTCCTCATGTGCGCCTGGATGCGCTCGGGCGTCTGTCCCGTATAACCGATGGTCCAGGTGCCGCGATTGATTTCGCGCAGCGTGTCCTCCATCGAGGGTTCCATGCCGTTCCTGGTCTTGATCAGGGCGATGTTGGGCTTGCCGTCGCCCTTCTGCCCGATCAGTTCCTTGGCGAAGCCGAGCTTCTCGGCCAGCTGGTACATGATCATGTGGTCGGTGCGCGACTCGAACAGAGGCTCGATCACCTTCTCGCGCCACTGCAGCGAGCGGTTGGACGCCGTCACCGAGCCTTCGGTCTCCAGCTGGGTGGCCACCGGCAGCAGGTAGGCACCGTCCTTGCGCACCATCGCGAACATCGCGGCGGAGGCCGACGGATAGGGGTCGACCACCACCATCAGGTCGAGCTTTTCCATCGCCTTGACCATTTCCAGGCCGCGCGTCTGGCTGTTGGGCGCATGGCCCCAATAGATGATCGCGCGCAGGTTGTTCGGCTGGTCGATGGTGTCGTCTTTGAGCAGCACGCCGTCGATCCAGCGCGACACCGTCATGCCCGGCTTGGCCATGAGGGCCTCGGAAGCGTATTGCTTCTTCAGCCAATCGAGATCGACGTTCCACACCTTCGACCAGTGCGCCCAGGAACCCGGCACCGCGACCGGGTAATAGCCCGGCAGCGTGTCGGGGTTGGGGCCGATGTCGGTCGCGCCTTGCACGTTGTCGTGGCCGCGGTAAATGTTGCAGCCGCCGCCCGTCTTGCCGACGTTGCCAAGCGCGAGCATCAGGATGTTGGAGGCCCGCACCACGCCGTTGGAATTGTTGTGCTGCGTCTGGCCCATCGCCCAGATGATGAAGCCCGGGCGGTTCTCGGCGAGCGTCTTGGCGATGTTGTAGATCTCCGCCTCGCTGCATCCGGTGGCCTCGGTCACCTTGTCGGGCGTCCACTTGGCCAGCACTTCCTTTTTCACGTCTTCCATGCCGTAGACGCGGTCATGGATGTACTGCTTGTCCTCCCAGCCGTTCTTGAAGATGTGGTGCAGAACGCCGAACAGCAGCGGTACGTCGGTGCCGGAACGGAAGCGCACGTAAATGTCGGCCTTCGCCGCGGTACGCGTATAGCGCGGGTCGGCGACGATCACTTTGGCGCCGTTTTCCTTGGCGTGCAACGTGTGCAGCATCGACACCGGATGCGCTTCGGCCGCATTCGAGCCGAGGAAGAACAGGCACTTCGAATTCTGTTCGTCGTTGTACGAGTTGGTCATCGCCCCGTAGCCCCAGGTCTGCGCCACGCCGGCGACGGTGGTGGAGTGGCAGATGCGCGCCTGGTGGTCGCAGTTGTTGGTGCCCCAGAGCGACACCCACTTGCGCAGCAGGTAGGACTGCTCGTTGTTGTGCTTCGAAGAGCCGACCACGAAGAGGGAATCCGGCCCGCCCTTTTCCTTGTCGTTCCTGATCGCCAGCAATTTCTTGGAAATTTCGTCGTAGGCGGTATCCCAGGAAATTCTCTTCCACTTGCCGCCCTCGAGCTTCATCGGGTACTTGAGGCGGTGCGAGTCGTGCGTGATGCCGTGCTCGCGGATGGAAGCCCCTTTGGCGCAGTGCGCGCCCAAGTTGATCGGCGAATCGAATACCGGCTCCTGGCGGATCCAGACGCCGTCCTGAACTTGCGCGTCGATCGCGCAGCCTACCGAGCAGTGCGTGCAGACCGTGCGCTTGACTTCGATCTTGCCGGCCGGCGCGTCGGCGGCTTTCGCCTCGCCGATCATGCTGAACGGTATCTGGGCCGCCACGGCGCCTGCGCCCGCGGTGATGCCCGAGCGCTTGAGGAATGTGCGGCGATCGATGGTCTTCGCGAGGACGCCGTTCAAGCCCTGCGCAAGCCGCGACTGGGACGCGACGCTTCCATTCGCTTTCCTGGTGAGCAGCATGGCGCGTCTCCTAGACCTTGGTGGTGCGGTAGTAGTTTTCGATGTGCACGCTGACCTTGTAGCCGCTGGTCGCCCGCTTGTCCTGGTTGTCGGCTGCGGTCGGAGTCGCGGAATTCTTCGCGACGATCGCCGCTGCGCCCGCCGCGCCGCTGGCGCCCACGCTCAACAGGAAATTCCTGCGCGAAAGGACTGGTTTTTTCTGGCTCATGCCGCCTCCTTTTATTTGCGTCGCCCTCGTCGCACCATTTCGGGGCCCGCTTATGAAATCTTTTGCAAGTTACCCGTCTCTACCCCTTTGATCAAGAGTGGAAAACGGCCCAACCGCAAATAATTCTTGCCTGCAGGACGGCAGTTGATAGCGGTTCTCAGCGGCCGCTTGTCAAAGCATCTCGAAGGCCTCGTGCTCCAGCTCGAAAAATGCGCGCGCGAAGCGCGCCACCAGGCTGTAAAAAACCGCTTTGGGCGAAGCGCTTACCGCGTCGCAAAAGGCGATCGCGCCGCGATACAGGAAGCGCTCGAAATACGCTTTCTGTTCCTCCTCGTCTCGATGTTGCACTGCAATAGCAAAACGCATCGTTTCGCACAGCCCCGCGATGTGGTCCTCGGGCTCGTTCGCGGATTCGCGCCGCCCCATTCCCCACCTTTTCAGCTGCTGGCGCAGTTCGACGAGCGGATTGTCGGTCGAGTACTTGATCGTGTAGTGCGTGAGATACGGCGTCACTTCCGCCTTGCCCGTGCCGACGAAGAGTTCCGTGTGCTCGTTCTCCAACATGACCGGAAATGCCGTCTTCGCGGCAGCGACCATCGCGCGCCAGGCGAGCGCCACCGGTTCCAGGCTGCCTTCGAAGGCGTTCGAATGCAGCAGTTGCGCGAGCACGCCTTCGTCGGGCGCGGCGTAGAACAGGCGCGCTATGAGTCCGTAGAAAGCGGCGCGCGCTTCGTCTTCCGGCTGCAGTTCCGGCGCCGCCGCGGTCTCGGTCACTTCCTGCCCGTGTAATCGAAAATCGAGGGCTCGTTCGTCGAGCCCGCCATGTCGATCACGCGGCAATCGCCGCACATCTGCAGCCGCTTGAGCGCGCCGCCGCCGGCGAACATCGAATGCGCGGCCAGCTTGCCGGTCATGTTCTCGATCATGCGCCGCGTGCCGAACGGCTTGCCGCATTTGACGCAATGGAAGGGTTCGGCTTCGTTCAGCGTCGCCGCTTCTTTCGCCTGCGCGCCCAGCAGCAGGCGCGGCGTCAGGCGGATCGCATCCTCCGGACAGGTTTGCTCGCACAGCCCGCACTGCACGCAGTTGCGCTCGATGAAGCGCAGCATCGGCGCTTCCGGCGAATCGAGCAGCGCAGCTTCGGGGCAGGCACTGATGCAGGCCTTGCACAACGTGCAGGTCTCCTTGTTTACCGCGATCGCGCCGAACGGCGCGCCAGCCGGGAGGGCCAATTCTTGTCTTTTGCTTTCAGAATCTTTCAATAAAAAATCAAAAGAAAAATCGAGCGACGTCCGCTTTTCCGTCGACAGATTGAACGTCGCCGGCTTCGCCGCCGTTGCGGCGGGCTGGAGATTCCACAGCTGATTCTCCAGATCGGCTCCCTCCACTATCTTGAAATGCACGCCCGCGTAGCCGAGGCCCTGCAGAACCGCTTCGGCGTACGACATCTGCTTCTGCAACGCCTCGATGTAGACCTCGGGCTCGCGGCCGGTCGCGAGCAGCGCAACCTGGCTCGCGCCGTAGCAAACCGCGCCGAGCAGCAGGTCGATTCCGATCGACGCAATGTGGAAGCACTCCACGGGAACCACGCGTGCCGGCAATCCGCGTCCGCCGCCCGGCTTGCCGAGTCCGCGCGCGCCGAACCCCGCGCGCTTGCCGACGGAGCGGATTGCATCGCGCCCCATTTCGGCGTCGTGCAGCAGCACGCAGGCATCCTTGCCGCCCGCTTCGCGGTAGACCGACAGTAGCGTCTTCAGCCGCACGCCGATATCCGGCACCGGCGGATAGGCGTAGGCCATCGCGCCCGACGGGCAGACGGTGGCGCAGCCGCCGCAGCCCGCGCACAGGTGCGCTTCGACCCTCACATGGTCGCCGTCGGCGCTGATGGCGCCGGTCGAGCACACGTCCAGGCATTGCGTGCAGCCGGTCTTGCCCGAGCGGCCGTGCGCGCAGATGCGCTCGCGGTACTGCGTGAAGCGCGGCTTGCTGAATTCGCCCACCAGCGCGACGAGCTTCTGCGCCGCCAGCGCCTGCTCAAGCGGATCGGCGCCCGGCGCGGCGTAGCCTTGCGGCAGGTCAGGCACGCGGATCAGCGGCTGGCGCGAGAGATCCAGCACCAGGTCGAAGCGCTCCTTGCGCGGCGGCGCCTGGCGCGCGAAATCGATCGCATTGACCGGGCCGCATGCCTTGACGCACTCGCGGTGCGCCTTGCACTTGTCCATATCGACCTGGTAACTGAAATCGATTGCGCCCTCCGGGCAGGCGCGCAGGCAAGCATTGCAGCGCGTGCACAGGTCGAGGTCGATCGGGTTGTCCTGCGTCCACTCCACTTCGAAGGCGCCCAGCCAGCCGGAAATCGACGTGAGCTTGCCCGACCACACCGGAAAGCTGCGCTCGCCGGGCTGTTCGCCCGCGCCCTTGCCGGTCAGCAGCACGTTCACTTCCAGCGCGCCCGCGAGCCGGCCCGCCCAGTCGAGCGCGGCGTCCGAGGAGCCGATGATCAGCAGCTGGCCGCCCGACTTGTAATCCACCTGGGGAACGGCCCCGGGTTCCGGCAGCGCGGCGCCCGCGAGCAGCGCCGCGATTTTCGGCCCCGCGCCCTTGCCTTCGGCGGACCAGCCGGCCAGTTCGCGGATGTTCACGAAGGAAATGCGCGCCTGCGACTGCGCGGCCGACGCGAGTTCGGCAAACAGCGGCGCTTCCTGGGTGCAGGCGACGATCAGGTCCGGATCGGCCAGCGCCGCCTGGAACGCGCCCGCCTCCTTGCGGCACAGCTCGCGGTGCACCACAGGCGGTTCCCGCAGTTTCAGCGCCTCACCGAGGCGCTTTGCGTCTATCGGGAGCGTGCCGTTGCAGGTACAGAGCTTAAGCGTCTTGCTTGCCAGGGACATCGTCCGATTCCTGCGTAGGCAGCCCGGCCTTTTCGGCCTGTGGGATTTGTTCCGCCTGCTTGGCCTGCTCAGCGAGGCGCTCTTCCTCGGCCACCTTCTCCGGCCCTTTCACCGCCACGTCACGCACCCGGTTTATCGCCTTCAGCATCTGCTCTGGAATCGGTTCGCCCTGCGTGTAGTCCTCCGAGTACGCCTCGAAAGGATCCGGAATGTTGTAGCGGGCGTCGGTGAAGAGCTTCTTGAGCGCGTCGCGGCGCGTCGCGGGATCCACCTTCGGATTCATGAAGGGGGCGAAATCCGAGTCGTGCGTCAGTTCCCCTACAGGCTGCAGCGGATGCAGCGGTTCTTCCTTTGCCTCCGGAACAACGGCATTTTCCGAGGGCTGCTGCGCGGGTTGCTCCTTCTTCAGCCTCGACCAGCGATCGAGGAACGCTTCCTTCTCCTGCGTCATCGGCCGACCCTGTCCTTGGGATGGATGAAGGAACGCGGCTTGACGCGCTTCTTCGGCTCGGGCCGGTAATTCTTCTCCACGTACTCGCCGATCCAGCCGAAGACCGCCGGCGGCATGGTCACGCTGTCCACCGAATGCCCGCCATCCAGCCAGCGCCCACCCTCGTCGTAGCTGGCGGTAACCTGCAAGGGCAGGCCCTGCTCCCCTTCCATGCGCCACAATACGAAAACGCGCGGCGAATCGGAGGAGACGTTCATGTAATAGCCCTCGATCTCGTCGCGATGGATCGCGAGTTCGAAGCCCGCGTGCAGCCACTGCTCGTAGTCGTCCTGCCTTACCAGCAGGCGCGCGGCGCCCGCCGGCTCCTCGGATTCGAGCACCGACACCGGCTCCCAGATGACGCTCGCCCAACGGCTGCGCGCATTGCGCCGCTGCATCACGACCGAGAGCGTTTTGGTGGCCTTTTCCATGTTGTGAACGGCGTTTCCTATCCGGGACGAACTATACTGCTATATCATCGTCATAGCTCCCGAAGTGCCAATAAACCCATGCCGCAAAAGGTGATTTCGATAAGGCCGCAATCCCGTTCGCCGGGCGCGAAAGCGCCGCGCTACGACGGCTCGCCGCTGGCGGACGCGCGCGGCCGGCCGATGCGCGACCTGCGCATCTCGGTCACCGACCGGTGCAATTTCCGCTGCACCTACTGCATGCCGCGCGCGGTATTCGATGCGCACTACAAGTTCCTGCCGCACGACGCGCTGCTAAGCTTCGAGGAAATCGTGCGACTTGCGGGCGTGTTCGTCGGCCTGGGCGTGAAGAAAATCCGCCTCACCGGCGGCGAGCCGCTGCTGCGCAAGGACCTGCCGCGCCTGGTCGGGATGCTCGCTCCGCTCGGCGCCGACCTCACGCTGACCACCAACGGCTCGACGCTGGTCAAGCACGCAGCCTCGCTCAAGGACGCCGGACTGAACCGCATCACCGTGAGCCTCGACTCGCTCGACGAAGCCACCTTCCGCGCGATGAACGACGCCGATTTCCCGGTCGAGAAGGTGCTGGACGGCATCGCCGCCGCGGCCGACGCGGGCTTTTCGCCCGTGAAGGTCAACATGGTGGTGAAGCGCGGCGTGAACGACCACCAGATCGTCGAAGCAGCGCGCCACTGGCGCGATTCCGGACACATCCTGCGTTTCATCGAATTCATGGACGTCGGCAGCACCAACGGCTGGCGCATGGACGATGTCATCCCCTCGGCGGAGGTGGTGCGGCGCGTCGGCGAGGCGTTCCCGCTCGAGCCGGTCGAAGCCAATTACGCCGGCGAAGTCGCCGAACGCTGGCGTTACAGGGACGGCGCGGGCGAGATCGGCGTCATCTCGTCGGTCACGCAGGCGTTCTGCCGCGATTGCAACCGCATGCGCCTGTCGACCGAAGGCTCGCTCTACACCTGCCTGTTCGCGCAGCACGGGCACGACCTGCGCGCGCTGCTGCGCGGCGGCGCGGCGGACGATGCGATCCGGGATTCGATCGCCGCCGTCTGGCGAGCGCGCGACGACCGCTACTCGGAAATCCGCAGCGCCGAGACCGCGAAGCTGCCCAAAGTCGAGATGTCCTACATCGGTGGCTAAGACCCGTCGCCCGGCGCTGACCAATGCCGCCCGGCCCGCGACTTTCGAGGTCGATGCCTGCAACGAGCGTGGCGAAATGGTGCCGACCTCGATCGCCGGCGAGCACCCCCTCACGCTCTACCTGGACAAGCGGGAGCTCGTCACGCTGATGACGCTGGGCCATGCGCCCGAGGCGCTGGCCATCGGTTTCCTGCGCAACCAGCGCATCGTGGATTCCCTCGACGGCATCGAAGCGGTGCAGGTGGACTGGGAGACGGAATCCGTTGCGGTCACTTCCAGGAAGCCCTTGAAGAATTTCGACGACAAAATCCGGAAACGGACGGTCACTACCGGCTGCGGGCAAGGCACGGTCTACGGCGACCTGATGGAAGAGATCGACAGCGTGAGACTGCGCGACGACGTCGCGCTCGGCGACGCCGAGCTTTTCGCCCTCCTCGAGCAGGTGCGCAGGCACGAGACCATCTACAAGCAGGCTGGCGCCGTGCACGGCTGCGCGCTGGCGAACCTGCAGGGCGAGATCCTGATGTTCGTCGAGGACGTGGGCCGGCACAACGCGGTGGACGCGATCGCCGGCTTCATGTGGCTGGACGCCATCGACGGCTCGGACAAGGTCTTCTACACCACCGGCCGCCTCACCTCGGAGATGGTGATCAAGTGCGCGCAGATGCGCATCCCGTTCCTGGTCTCGCGCTCCGGCCTCACCAAGATGGGCTACGACATCGCCCGGCGCATCGGCCTCACCATGATCGGCCGCGCGAGCGGCCGGCACTACCTGGCCTTCACGGGCCAGCATCGCCTGAAGCGCACCGCGCCGCAAGCGACCATGACCGCCTAATAGGCGCCCGCGTGCTGCCACAGCTCTCCGCCTCGCAGGCCACGGCCGCACCCTGCGAGAGCGTGGCCGACTGGTGGCAGCGCCACCGCGCGATTGCGCGCGAGCATACCGATCCGATCCACCAGGCCATCGTCGGCGGCTTCGTCGCCGACCGCGTCGGCTGGGCCTTCGCTTCGGGCTACCAGGCGGCGCTGCGAGCCGTCTTCCCGGATGCGCCGACCAACAGGATCTGCGCGCTGTGCGTTACGGAAACCGACGGCAACAGTCCTAAGGCCATCAAGAGCACGCTCCGCAAGTCCGGGGATGGATGGCTGCTCAACGGCGCGAAGCGCTGGACCACACTCGGGCCCGACGGCGCGCTTTTCTTCGTCGCTGCGCGCGACGAAGCCGCGTCCGGGGAAAGGGCGGTCATTCGCGTTGCACGAGTGGATTCAAATGCCGCCGGGTTGAAAATCGAAAACATGCCGCCCGCGAAATTCGTCCCGGAAGTGCCGCACGCGCAGCTGCATTTCAAGGACGTGGCCGTCGCCAGCCTGCTGCCGGGCGACGGCTACGATGAGTACGTGAAGCCGTTCCGGACCGTGGAGGACATCCACGTGCAGGCCGCCGTGCTTGCCTACCTGATGCGCGAGGGCCAGCGGCTGTCCTGGCCGCGGGACTGGCTCGAGCGCCTGTCCGCGCTGCTCGCCGCGCTGGGAAAGCTGTCCGACATGCCCGCCTCGCACGCCGAGACGCACGTTGCGCTCGCCGGCGCGCTCGCCTTCGGTAGCGGATTGATCGGCGAGACGGAAGCGTTTTGGGAAAAGGCCGGCGCGGATCCTGCCGCGGAGCGGTGGAAGCGCGACCGGGAATTGCTCAAGGTCGCCGGGGGAATCCGTGCCCAGCGGACCAAGCGTGCCTGGGAAAAACTCAGGCAGGTTGGCTAGCGAGTTTCTCTCTGTGCGCCGTCAATTCGGCGCGCGATGGGAAGAAGTAGGACGCCGTCATCACGCCGCCGGCCAGCACCGCGAGCACGAGAAACACGTTGCTGAAGCCGCCCTCGGTGCGGTGCAGGGTCGCGATCATCGGCACCGCCACTGCGGCCACGCCGAGCGACACCACGTAGCGCACGCCGAGCACGCGCGCGCGGTACTCGTCGGCGACGTACTTGCCGACGATGGCGTCGTTCAGCGGAATCTGCCCGAATATCGCCAGCATCATCAGCAGGGCGACGGCCAGCATCGCCCAGCCCTGCAGGTTGGCGGCGAGATAGAGCATCGGGATCTGTACCAGGCCCACGCCGATCATCAGGCGGCGCAGTTCCACGCGGTCGATCAGCGTGCCCATCAGCACCTGCGCGAAGGCGGCCATGGTGTAGACCAGGGCCACCAGCAGGCCGATGCCGAAATTGGTCTGCGTCAGCGCCGTTAGCCGTTCGTCAAAGACTTTCGGCATCGAGATGGTGGTCGAATTGAAGATGACGCCGCCAAAGGCGGTCGCGATCAGCATGATGGAGAAGATGCGCGTCATCATGCGCGCATCCACGTGCAGCCCGAGGGACTTGGACGTCTTCTTCGTTTTTCCCGGATCCACCACGAGAGACAGGAACAAACAGCCTGCGATGATGCAGATGACGCCCGGCACGAAGAAGGCCGCGCGCCAGCCGAAACTGTCCACCAGCGCGCCGGTGAGCAGCGCCGCCGTCGCCAGGCCCAGGTTGCCCCAGAGGCCGTTCCAGCCGAGCGCCTTGCCCATTTTCTCGGGCGCCGCCACCAGCATGGCGATGCCGACCGGGTGGTAGATCGCGGCGAACGCGCCAGTCAGCGTCAACCCGGCGGCGATCTGCCAGGGCTCCCGCGCGAAACCGGTGAGGAACAGCGAGAAGCCGATGCCGAAGAAGAACAGCGCCAGCACCTTGTAGCGGCTCCAGTGGTCCGCGAGCCAGCCGGCCGGAATTGCGAACGCGCCGAAAGCGATGAAGCTGCCGAGCGCGAGCGGCAGCAGTTCGGAGTAATCCTTGCCCCATTCGCGACCGATCGCCACCACCGCAGTCGGGAAAACCAGCATCGAGAGATGGTCGAGCAGGTGCCCGAGGTTCAGGAAAGGGACGAGCCAGCGGTTGTTCGGCATGGGCCAGATTCTGCGGATTTTCCTTGCGTCCTGCTTTCGCATATCGGACAATTATCATCGATATAAGGACATCCCGTTTGAAACAGATGCGAAGCACTTCGGCAGTCGATTACCAGAACGTGCCGCGGCCGGTTGCCGCGATGGCGCGCGACCTGCCGCCCGATCACGAGATCACCTGGCACGCGCATCCGCGCTTCCAGGTGATCTACGCGACCGAGGGCGTGATGCGCGTCGACACGCGCGACGAAACCTGGGTGGTGCCGCCGATGAGCGCGGTCTGGATGCCGCCCAAGATGACGCACCGCGTGCGCAGTTCCGGGCGCGTGAAGATGCGCACGCTCTACATCCGGCCGGATGCGAGCGGGCAGATGCCGGCCAGTTGCCAGGTGCTGCCGGTGACGCCGCTGCTGCGCGAGCTGATCCAGCGCGCCACCGAAATGCCGGTCGAATACGACGAGAAGGGCGCGGACGGCCGCGTAATGCGCCTGATCCTGGATGAACTCGCGACGCTCGCGCACCTGCCCTACAACCTGCCGATGCCGAACGGCGAGCCGCTCGCGCGCATCTGCGCAGAACTGATGGAGCACCCGGATAAGTCGGGCACGCGCGAGGACGTAGCTGCGCGCCACGGCCTCACCGGCCGCACGCTTGACCGCCACTTCAAGCGCCAGCTCGGCATGAATTTCGGCGAATGGTGCCGGCGCGCGGCGCTGCTGCGTGCGCTAGCCTGGTTCGCCGAAGGCCGCCCGGTCACCGCGGTCGCGCTCGACCTCGGCTATTCGAGCCTGTCGGCCTTCTGCGCGATGTTCAAGCGCGAGACCGGCCGCACGCCGCGCGAGCAGATGCTCGAACTGCGCCGCGCGGCATAGGCCCCAGGGCGCAAACGCTGCGCCAGGCACGTAAAATCACGCATGCTTGAAACCACAGCGCTCGCCTGCGAGCGCGGCGGAGCGCGCCTTTTCGCCGAGTTGTCCTTTTCGCTCGCCCCGGGCGGGCTGCTGCGCGTGCGCGGCGCCAACGGCAGCGGCAAGACGACGCTGTTGCGCGCGCTCGCCGGCCTGACGCGCCCGGCCGCCGGCGAAGTGCGCCGCA
Organism: Burkholderiales bacterium; assembly: GCA_035499575.1. Taxonomy (GTDB): domain Bacteria; phylum Pseudomonadota; class Gammaproteobacteria; order Burkholderiales; family SG8-39; genus RBG-16-66-20. The sequence continues at coordinate 12,205 of DATJYN010000045.1, forward strand.
ACGGCACGCCGTTCCTGTTCATCGGGCACTCCGCCGGGGTCAAGGACGAGCTGACGGTCCTCGAAAACCTGGAATTTTCCGCCCGGCTTTCGGGTCTCAGGGAACCCGAATGCAAAAAAGCGCTGGAACAACTTGGCATTGCCCGGCTCGCCGACCTGCCCGCGCGCTACCTGTCGCAGGGACAGCGCCGCCGGGCCGCGCTCGCCCGCCTGGCGCTTTCCGCAAGCATCCCGCTGTGGCTGCTGGACGAACCGTTCGCGGCGCTGGACAGCGCCGGCATCGCGCAGGTGAGCGCCCTGTGCTCGGCGCACCTCGTCGGCGGCGGCATGCTGGTGCTGACTTCGCACCAGGACGCCGCGATCGCCTCGGCGGCAGCGCAGTCCGTCGAGCTGCGGGGCTGAGCCGCCATGTCGCCGGCATTCCTCCCCGTACTGCGCCGCGAACTGCAGATCGCTCTGCGCCGCAGGGGCGACGCGCTGAACGTGCTGGTGTTCTTCGTCGTGGTGGCGAGCCTGTTTCCGCTCGGCGTCGGGCCGGAGCCTGGCCTGCTGCGCGCGATGGCCGCGGGCGTGGTGTGGATCGCGGCGCTGCTCGCCGCGCTGTTGTCGCTGCCGCGCCTGTTCGCCGCCGACCATGCCGACGGAACGCTGGAGCAGATGCTGGTATCGCCGCAACCCTTGCCGCTGATCGTGCTCGCGAAGATCGCGGCGCACTGGCTCACCACCGGCCTGCCGCTGGCGATCGCCGCGCCGTTGATCGGACTGCAATACGGCCTGCCCGGCGATGCGCTTGGCGTGCTGCTCGTTTCGCTGCTCATCGGCACGCCGGTGCTCAGCCTGCTGGGCGCCGCGGGCGCGGCGCTGACGCTGGGCGTGCGCGGCGGCGGCGCGCTGGCGGGCCTGCTGGTGCTGCCGATTTTCGTGCCGGTGCTGGTCTTCGGCGCCGGCTCCGTGACAGCGATGTTGATCGGCATCAATCCCTCGTCGTATCTGTCGCTGCTCGGCGCGTTTCTTGCGGTATCCTCGCTGGTCGGCCCCTGGGCCGCCTGCGCGGCGCTGCGAGTCGCGCTGGATTGATCGTCCGATGACCTCCGAACTGTACCGATACGCCGCTCCGCAGGCCTTTTTCCCGCTCGCCGGGAAGCTGGTCCCGTGGTTCTCCATCCTCGCCGGCCTGCTCGCGCTCGCCGGCCTTTACGTCGCGTTTCTCGTCGCCCCGACCGACGCGACGCAGGGCGAGGCCTACCGGATCATCTTCATCCACGTGCCGGCGGCCTGGATGTCGATGTTCATCTACCTGGTGATGGCCGGCTGGGCCGGCTTCGGGCTCGCGTTCAACACGCGGCTCTCGGGCATGATGGCCTCGGCGCTCGCGCCCACCGGGGCGATGTTCACCTTCGTCGCACTCTGGACCGGCGCGCTCTGGGGCAAGCCGACCTGGGGCACCTACTGGGTCTGGGACGCGCGCCTCACGTCCGAACTGGTCCTGCTCTTCCTCTACCTCGGCTTCATTGCATTGAAGGGCGCGATCCCGGACCCGGCGCGCGCAGACCGCGCCGGCGCGATCCTGGCGCTGGTCGGCGTGGTCAACGTGCCGATCATCTATTTCTCGGTGCAGTGGTGGAACACGCTGCACCAGGGCGCCTCGATCAGCATGACGAGCGCGCCCTCGATGGCGGCGACCATGCTGATCGGCATGCTGCTGATGGCGCTGGCCGCCTGGATGTACAGCATCGCGGTAACGCTGGCGCGGCTGCGCAAGATCATCATCGAGCGCGAGCGCGACGCGCAGTGGGTCCGGATTCAGAGGAACGCGGCATGAGCGACTATGGTTTCTATCTCTGGGGTTCGTACGGGATGACGGTCTTGTGCATCTGTCTGGAGATATTATTTTTGAGAAGCAAAAAAGCAAAAGCGTGAAACCCCGCCACCAACGCGTGGTTGCCATCGCTGCCGGCGTCGCGCTGATCGCCATCGCCGCCGCGCTCGTGCTGAACGCATTCCAGGGCAACGTGGTGTTCTTCTTCAGCCCGAGCCAGGTCATGGCGAAGGAAGCGCCGGTGGAAAAAACCTTCCGCATCGGCGGCATGGTCGAAAAAGGCAGCCTGAAGCGCCGCGCTGACGGGCTCACGGTGGATTTCGTGGTCACCGATACCGCAAAGAGCATCCCCGTCGTCTATACGGGCCTGCTCCCCGACTTGTTCAAGGAAGGCAAGGGCGTGGTGGCCCAGGGAAGGCTCGGGCCCGACGGCAGGTTCCATGCGAGCGAAGTGCTCGCCAAGCATGACGAGAACTACATGCCGCCCGAGGTGGCGCACGCGCTGTCGAAGGCGGAAGCCGAAAGGGCCGCGAGGAGCGTGGTCGACACCGGGGGCGGGCGATGATCCCCGAGCTCGGCCACTTCGCGTTGATCCTCGCGCTGGCGATCGCGCTGGTGCAGGGCACGCTGCCGGTCTGGGGCGCGGCGAAGCGGCAGCCGGCCTTCTTCGCGCTCGCCCGCCCGGCCGCGCGGGCGCAGTTCATGCTCATCGCCGTCGCCTTCGGCTGCCTTGCCTGGTCGTTCTACAGCAACGATTTTTCCGTGCTGAACGTCGCCAGCAATTCGAATTCGCGCCTGCCGACCGCCTACCGCATCGCCGCCACCTGGGGCAGCCATGAAGGCTCGCTGCTGCTCTGGGTGCTGATGTTGTCGATCTGGATGCTGGCGGTCTCGCTGTTCAGCCGCAGCCTGCCGGACGCCATGGTGGCGCGCGTTCTCGGCGTGATGGGCCTGATCAGCGTGGGCTTCCTTTCCTTTCTGCTGTTCACTTCGGACCCTTTCGAGCGCCTGCTGCCCGGCGCGATGGACGGCCGTGACCTGAATCCGCTGCTGCAGGACCCGGCCATGGTGATCCACCCGCCGATGCTCTACATGGGCTACGTCGGCTTCTCGGTGGCGTTTTCCTTTGCGATCGCCGCGCTGCTCGACGGCCGGCTGGACGCCTCCTGGGCGCGCTGGTCGCGGCCCTGGACCATCGCGGCGTGGATTTTCCTCACGCTCGGCATCGCGCTCGGCAGTTTCTGGGCCTACTACGAACTGGGCTGGGGCGGCTGGTGGTTCTGGGATCCGGTCGAAAACGCCTCCTTCATGCCCTGGCTGATCGGCACGGCGCTGATCCATTCGCTCGCGGTGACCGAAAAGCGCGGCGCCTTCAAGTCCTGGACCGTGCTGCTCGCGATCCTGGCGTTTTCGCTCAGCCTGCTCGGCACCTTCCTCGTGCGCTCGGGCGTGCTCACCTCGGTGCACGCCTTCGCCAGCGACCCGAAGCGCGGCATCTTCATCCTCGCCTTCCTTGCGCTGGTGATCGGCGGTTCGCTGACGCTATACGCCTGGCGGGCCGGCAAGGTGGCGCCGGGCGCGCGCTTCGAGCTGCTGTCGCGCGAATCCATGCTGCTCGCCAACAGCGTGCTGCTGCTGGTCGCCTGCGCTGCGGTGCTGCTCGGCACGCTCTATCCGCTGTTCCTCGATGCCCTCGGCCTCGGCAAGATCTCGGTCGGTCCGCCCTACTTCCAGTCGGTGTTCGCGCCGCTGATGGCGCCGGCGATCCTGCTCGCGGGCGTCGGCCCGCTGATCGCCTGGCGCAAGGGCGACGGCGCGCAGGCCGCGCAGCGCCTGCGCTGGGCGGCGATCGTGGCGCTGCTCGGCGCGCTGTTCCTGCCGCTCGCGTTCGGCCGCTGGGCGGCGCTTACCAGTTTCGGCCTGCTGCTTGGGTTCTGGATCATCGGCGGCTCTCTCACGGCCTTGTTCGTCAGGATCAAGTCCGGAGCGGGCCTCGGCAGTTCGTTCCTCGGCATGCTGCTGGCGCACGTCGGCATCGGCGTGTTCGTTCTCGCGGTCACGCTGGTCAAGAGCTACGAGACCGAGCGCGACGTGCGCCTTGCGCCCGGCGAATCGATCGTGCTCGGCGGCTACGATTTCCGCTTCGAAGGCGTCAAGGACGTGGAGGGCCCCAACTACGTGGCCGCGCGCGGAACTGTCATGGTGACGCGCAACGGCGCGCCGGTCGCGCGCCTCGCACCCGAGAAACGCATCTACCACGTGCAGCGCAACCCCATGACCGAATCTGCGATCGACTACGGCGCGACGCGGCACATCTACGTGTCGCTTGGCGAGTCCGTGGGCGACGGCAAGGAAAACGCGGCATGGACCCTGCGCATCCTGATCAAGCCCTTCGTCGGCTGGATCTGGGGCGGCTGCGTGCTGATGGCGCTGGGCGGCCTGCTGGCCGCGAGTGACCGGCGTTACCGCAGCGGGACCCGCCGGCGCGAACAGACAGCCGACGCGACGCTCGTGCGCGGCAGCACCGCATGAAGCGGTTTCTCCTCCCGCTTGCGGTATTCCTGCTGCTGGTCGGTTTTCTTGCCGCTGGCCTGAAGCTCGATCCCCGCGAAGTGCCCTCGCCGCTGATCGGCAAGCCGGCGCCCGCGTTCGATCTGCCCGTGCTCCAGAAGGCGGGACAAAGCCACGCACCCGGCGCAGGGCGCTTTGCGCCGGCCGACATGCGCGGCAAGGTCTGGCTGCTGAACGTCTGGGCCTCGTGGTGCGAATCCTGCCGCGACGAGCACCCGCTGATGGTCGAACTGTCGAAGAAGGGACTGCTGCCGATCCTCGGCCTCAACTACAAGGACAAGGACGAAGATGCGCAGCGCTGGCTGGCGCAGTTCGGCAATCCTTATCAATTGTCGGCGGTGGACGCCGACGGCCGCATCGGCATCGACTACGGCGTGTACGGCGTGCCCGAGACCTACCTCATCGATGCCGACGGCGTGATTCGCTACAAGCAGATCGGCGCGATCACGCCCGAGGTGCTGGAGCGGAAAATTCTGCCAATGGCGGCGGCGCTCAGGAAATGAGAGTCTTGATTTTCGCCTTTTTGATTTCAATTGCTTTCAATGCGAGAGCAATAGAGAACAACGATAACCGCATCCGTGCGCTGGAAGAAAAGCTGCGCTGCCTCGTCTGCCAGAACCAGACGCTCGCCGATTCGAATGCCGATCTCGCGGGCGACCTGCGTAAGCAGGTGCGCGACCAGGTCGCCGCGGGCAGGACCGACCAGGAAATCATCGACTACCTGGTGCAGCGCTACGGCGACTTCGTGCTCTACGAGCCGCCGTTCAAGGCAACCACCGTGCTGCTCTGGGTCGGACCCTTCCTGCTGCTGGCTGCGGCAGGCGGATTCCTCGTCGTCGCGGTGAGGCGCCGCCGCCGCGCGCCCGAAGAGCCGGCGCTCGCAGCGGACGAGAAACGCCTGGTCGAGCGCGTGCTTGGCCCCGTTGAGAAGAGCGGGGACGCATCATGATCCTGTTCTGGTCGCTCGCCGCGGCGCTGACCGCCGCGGCCCTGCTGTTCCTGCTGCCGCCGCTGCTTCGCCGGCGCACCGCCGCGCCTGACGCGCGCGTCGCCGCCAATGCCGCGATCTACCGGGAGCATCTCGAGGAACTCGCCGCGGACCTGCAGCGCGGAGCCATCGGCAAGGAGGAATTCGAGCGCTCCAGCCGCGAGATCGAGCGTCGCATCGTGGCGGAGTACGCGGCAGGCGCCCCGGAAGGCGCGCGCCACGACCCGCAGCGAGCGGCCGCCATCGCAATCGGGCTGTTTTTGCCCCTGGCCGCGCTGCTCGCCTACTGGAATCTCGGCGAGCCGCGCGCTATCGATGCCGAAGCAGTCCGCAGCGCGGGTGCAAGAGAGATGGGGGAACTCGTCGAAAAGCTCGCCGCCCGGCTGGAAAAATCCCCTGACGATGCCCAAGGCTGGGCCCTGCTTGGCCGTTCGCTGTCCTCCCTCGGCCAGCCGGCGCGCGCGGCGCGCGCCTTCGCGCGCGCCCTGCAACTGGCGCCGGAGGACAAGGACCTGCTGGTGGATTTCGTCAAGTCTCTCGCGCTCGCCGGCCGGGCCGAGTTCGAGTCCCGCAACTTCCAGGGGGCGATCGAGTACTGGGAGCGCATCCTGCCTTTTGCGCCGCCGGACAGCGAATTCGCGCGCTCCGTCGAGGAAAGTATCGCCGAGGCGCGCACGCAGGGCGGCATCGCCGCCGCGCCGGCGCCGCAAGCCAAGCCAGCATCGGCGCCGGCGCTGAAAAAGACCGCCAAGGCCCCAGCCGCGGCCGCTTCGATTGCCGGCACCGTGAGTCTGGATCCGGCGCTTGCCGCAAAAGCGCAGTCCAGCGATACAGTCTTCATCCTGGCGCGCCCTGCCAGCGGCGCGCGCATGCCACTCGCGGTTGCGCGCGTCACCGTGGCGCAACTGCCATACAGATTTACCCTCGACGACAGCATGGCCATGGCGCCGGGCGCCACGATCTCCAGCCACGCGCAGGTCATGGTCGTAGCTCGCGTTTCCAAGTCGGGCAGTCCGGCGCCGCAGAAAGGCGACATCGAAGGCAGCATCGGGCCGGTGGCGCCGGGAGCGTCCGGGTTGAAGGTCGTGCTGTCGCGCCTCATCGACTGACGCTTAGAATCCCCGGATGAACGGCATCACCGGTATCGTGCTCGCTGGCGGCCAGGGGCGGCGCATGGGCGGCGTCGACAAGGGCCTGCAATTACTGCGCGGCAAGCCGATGGTCGCGCACGTCGTCGCGCGCCTCGCACCGCAGGTCGGCGAGGTCCTGATCAATGCCAACCAGAACATCGACGCCTACGAGCGCTTCGGCTACAGGGTGGTGCCCGATGCGATCGGCGGCTTCGCCGGCCCGCTTGCCGGCCTGCATGCGGGATTGAGCGCGGCCAGCCACCCGCTCGCGCTCACCGCACCCTGCGATTCCCCTTTCCTGCCCATGGACCTGCGGCTGCGCTTGAACAACGCCCTCGGGGGCAACGACCTCGCCGTCGCCAGGACCGGGGAGCAGCCGCATCCGGTGTTTTCGCTGGTGCGCGTTGCGGTACTCGACCACCTGGCGAAATTCCTCGCCGCCGGCGGGCGCAAAATCGACGCCTGGTACGCGACGCTCGAGGTCGTGGAAGTCCCGTTCGACGACGAGGCGGACGCGTTCCGCAACATCAATACGCGCGAGGAATTGAATAACGCATGAGTACGATTGCCCAAGCGGTCAGCTGCATCGACGGCTACGATCCCGATGCGCTGCGCGTCGACAAGGCCGCCGCGGCCATCCGGGCCTGCCTCACGCCGATCGCCGGCGACGAGCGCGTGCCGGTCCGCGAGGCGCTCGGCCGCGTGCTGGCGCAGGAAATCGTGCCGGCGATCAACGTGCCCGGCCACGACAATTCGGCGATGGACGGCTGGGCGGTGCGCGGTTCGGACCTGATTTCCGTCGGCGATATTTTTCTCACGGAAGTTGGCAAAGCCCTTGCCGGGCAACCTTATCCGGGAAAAATTGCCGCCGGCGAATGCGTACGTGTAATGACGGGCGCGGTGATGCCGAAAGGCGCGGACACCGTTGTCGTGCAGGAAGTCTGTCGCGCGGAAGGGCAGCGCGTTGCGATCCCACCCGGCCAGAAGGCCGGCCAGAACGTGCGCGCAGCCGGCGAAGACCTGAAGGCCGGCGTGCCGGTGTTGAAGCCGGGACAATCGCTGCGCCCCGCCGAACTTGGCCTGATTGCGTCGCTGGGCATCGGCGAGGTCAGCGTCCGCCGCAGGTTGCGCGTCGCCTTCTTCTCCACCGGCGACGAACTCACCTCCATCGGCAGCCCGCTGAAGGAAGGCCAGGTCTACGACTCCAACCGCTACACGCTGCACGGCATGCTCGCGCGCCTTGGCGTCGAGATCCTGGACCTGGGCGTGGTGCGCGATGATCCGGCCCTGCTGGAAGCCGCTTTCCGCAAGGCGTCCGCGAGCGCCGACGCCGTCATCACCACCGGCGGCGTCTCGGTCGGCGAGGCGGACTTCGTCAAGCAACTGATGGCGAAGCTCGGCGAAGTGCTGTTCTGGAAGATCGCCATGCGCCCCGGCAGGCCGATGGCCTTCGGCAGGGTCGGCGGCGCCATGCTCTTCGGCCTGCCCGGGAACCCGGTGGCGGTGATGGTGACCTTCCATCAGTTCGTCAGGGATGCGCTGCTCGCGCTCTCGGGCAGGAACGGCAGCTTCGAAATCCCGCTGCTGAACGCCACCAGCTCGCAGGACATCCGCAAGCTGCCCGGCCGCACCGAGTACCAGCGCGGCGTGGTCTACCGAGAGAGCGGCGCGTGGCGCGTGCGCACCACCGGCCAGCAGGGCTCGGGCGTGCTGCGCTCGATGTCGGAGGCGAACTGCTTCATCGTGCTCGAGCACGAGCGCGGCGCGGTGAAAACCGGGGAGCCCGTGCAGGTGCAATTGTTCGAAGGATTGCTATGAGCGAACTCGGCCAGATCCATCCTGCGCTCGCGCCGCTGGCGCGAGCGGCCAAGGCCTTCGGCGACGCGATGAGCACCACCGGCCTGAGCCCGGACGCCATGCTGCGCGCGCTGCACGACGCGGTCGGCAAGAATCGCGGCTGGCTGCGGCCGGAGCACCGAGTGGGCGACCCCACGCGCCACATGCGGCACCTGCTCTACATCGACCCGGGCGACCAGTTCGTGATCACCGCCATCACCTGGCTGCCGGGGCAGAAAAGCCCGGTGCACGGCCACTACGTCTGGTGCGGCTACGGCGTCGTGGAAGGCACCCTGACCGAGGAGACCTTCCGCGCGCCGGGGGCGCTGCTCGAGTCGCTTGGCACCAAGGCCATCGGCGCGGGGGAGCTTGCCGAATTCGACCTCGGCGGGCCGATCTACCACCAGGTATCCAACCGGACCGGCAAGCCGCTGGTATCCCTGCATGTCTACGGCGTGGCGGCCGACCGGCTCACCACCGGCATCAATCGCATCTACGGCGAAGCCTGAGCGCGATGGACTGGGACGCGCTCTTCACGTCGCCGGATGGCAAGGGCTTCATCGAATCGCCGCTGTTCTACGGCGCGCTGGGCGGCGGCGCCGCGGCCTACGCGCTCTACACGATCGCGACCGGTAGCATCGCCGTCAACAAGGGCGGCAGCGTGGTCGTGACGCGCGCCCAGTCGCCCGGCTTCTTCTGGTTGTCGGTGCTGATCATCGGCGCGCTCGGCGCGGGCCTGCTGCTGCAGGCCGTGCGCCAGTACCGCCGCAACGTCGAATGAGCAGGCGCGCGGTCGCGGCGTGGCTGTTCGCCTGCGCCGCGCTCACCATGACGATGGTGGTGGTCGGCGGCATCACGCGCCTGACCGAATCCGGGCTCTCCATCGTCGAGTGGCAGCCGCTCACGGGTGCGCTGCCGCCGGTCTCGCAGGCGGACTGGGACGCGCTGTTCGCCCAGTACCGCGCCACGCCGCAGTTCGCCAAGGTCTTCCCCGACATGGGCCTCGACGGTTTCAAGAACATCTTCTGGTGGGAATACGCGCACCGGCTGTTGGGGCGGACGATCGGGCTGGTTTTTCTCCTGCCTTATCTCTGGTTCCTGTTCAGGAAACAACTTTCGAAACCCCTCGCCGTGAAGCTCGCGGGCGTGTTCGTGCTGGGTGCGCTGCAGGGGGCGCTGGGCTGGTACATGGTGCAGAGCGGCCTGGTGGACAATCCGCGCGTCAGCCATTTCCGCCTCGTCGCCCATCTGGGGATCGCGCTACTGATTTTTTCGGCGGAGTTTTGGCTCGCGCTCGGCCTGTTGCGCGAGGAACGGAATTTGCGGGCGAAACCACTCCCTGTCCTCGTGGTTGCACTCGTTTTCCTAATGGCGCTGTCGGGCGGCTTCGTGGCCGGCCTGCGCGCGGGTCACGCCTACAACACTTTCCCGCTCATGAGCGGGCACCTGGTGCCGCCCGAGGCGTTCATGCTGGAGCCGTGGTGGCGCAACTTCTTGTGGAACGTGGCGACCGTGCAGCTCGTGCACCGCACGATCTTCTGGCTGCTGCTGATCGTGATCCCGATCGTCTGGTGGCGGGCGCGCAGCACGTCGGCCCGGATCGCGGGCGGCCACCTGATGGCGATGTTCGTGCTGCAGGCGACGCTCGGGATCTCGACGCTGCTGCTCGCCGTGCCGATCCCCCTCGCCGCCGCCCACCAGACGGGCGCCGTGCTGCTCCTCGCCTGCGCGCTGTGGACGGCTCAGGCCACCAGGACCAGCACGCCCAGCACCGCGACCATCGCGGCCGCGACGCGCTGAAGCAGCCGCATCGGCACGCGCTTGAGCAGCTTGTTGCCGAGGTAGACCACCGGGACGTTGGCGATCAGCATTCCGAGCGTTGTGCCGGCGACGACGGCGACGATGCCGTGGAAGCGGGCAGCCAGCGCAATCGTGGCGATCTGGGTCTTGTCGCCGATCTCCACCAGGAAAAACGCAATCGCCGTGGTGCCGAACGCGCCCAGGCGCGAGCGGTTCGGATCGAACTCGACCGCCCCGTCCGGCACCAGCAGCCAGGCGCCCATCGCGAGGAAGGATGCCGCAAGGATCCAGCGCAGGACGTCAGCGCCGACCAGCGTCGCGAGCCAGCCGCCGAAGGCAGCCGCGATCGCGTGGTTCAGCAGCGTCGAGAACGCGATGCCGAGGACGACCGGCAGGGGGTTGCTGCGGAAACGCGCCGCCAGCATCAGCGCCAGCAGCTGGGTCTTGTCGCCCATTTCCGCAAGCGCGACGACGCCCGTCGAGACGAGGAAGGCTTCCACTGCCTAGTTTGACTTCCTGGCCGACGATTCTATTCCCGGCTTTCCCAATGCGTCTCGCGGGACTCTATTCCTGGCCGGGCTTGGGCAGCGTCGGCACCGCCTGCAGCTTGCGCGGCGTGCGCTCGACGGGCTCGAGGGACTTGATCTCGACGTCGTCGGCGCCCGCCTTGAGCTCGCGCAGCCTGCGCGCCGACACCAGCACGCGGCTCTCCAGCGACGACACGGCATCGTTGTAGGACTTCACGGCCTGGTCCAGGCGGTTGCCGACCGTGCTCCAGTGCTCGGTCATGGTCGCGATGCGTTCGTAGAGCAATTTGCCGAGGTCGGCGACTTCCTGCGCGTTCTTCGCCAGCGCTTCCTGGCGCCAGCCGTAGGCCACGGCGCGCAGCAGCGCGATCAGCGTGGTGGGAGTAGCCGGTATGACCTTCTCCGCCACGCCCGATTCGATCAGCGACGGATCCTGCTGCAAGGCAGCGCTGAAGAACATCTCGCCCGGCAGGAACATCACGACGAACTCCGGCGACGGCTGGAACTGCTCCCAGTAGGCCTTGCGTCCGAGCGCGGTCATGTGGTCGCGTACTTGCCGCGCATGGTCGGCGAGTTTCGCTTGCTGGGCAGCCTCGTCCGTCGCCTCGATCGCGTCGAGGTAGGCGGCAAGCGGCGTCTTCGCGTCGACCACCACCTGCTTGCCGCCCGGCAGCCGCACGATCAGGTCCGGGCGCAAGCGGCCGGTATCCTCGTTGCCGCGCGTTTCCTGCTCGACGAAGTCGCAGTACTCGAGCATCTGGGCCATCTCGACCACTCGTTTCAGCTGCATCTCGCCCCAGCGCCCGCGCACGGCGGGCTGCCGCAGCGCCTTGACGAGATTCGCCGTCTCTCCCTGCAGTCGCGGCAGCTGCGTCTCCACCAGGCCGCGCACCTGTTCCGACAGCGCCGAATAGGCGGCGACGCGCGACTTTTCGAGCTCGCCCAGCTTGCCGTCGACCTGCTTCAGGGAGTCCTGCAGCGGCTTCACCATGGCGTCGATGGCCTGCTGGCGTTTTTCCAGGTCCGCCTTCGCGCCCGTCTGGTGGATTTCCAGCTCCTTTTTCGCCAGCTCCAGGAACTGCGTGCTGTTGCTCTTCAGCGCATCGGCGGACAGCGCCTTGAACGTATCCATCAGCCTTGCCTGCGCATTGCGCTCGTTTTCTAGATTGGCCTCCGCGGCCGATCGACGCACCGCTTCGCTGCGCAACTCGTCGGCAGCGCTGCCCAGCCTGCGGCCCCAAAGCGCCCAGCCGATCGCGAGGCCCGCGACGAGCGAGAGCAGGACGAGGAAGCCTTCAACCATCCGGTATTGTAGGCGCGGCTATGCGTCGCGCCGGCCCGCGGCCTTCAACTGCCTCTCCTTTTCCGCGATTTGGCGGACAAGGCGCGACTTCTGGATCGCGATCGAGCATTGCTCGGCGAAGGCCTTCAGGAGCTCCACGGCCTCGGGGTCGAACGGCCCCGGCGCTCTGCGGCTGACGGACAGCGCGCCGATGACGCGATCTTCGTGAAGCAACGGCACCGTCAGCACCGCGCGGTAGCCGACCTCGATCATGCGCTCCTTGTGGCTGCTGTGATAGATGTCATAGAGGATGTCGGGCACCTGCTCCGATTCCAGCGTCACCGCGGTTCCGCCGACCGTTCCGTCGCCCTTGCGGATCGGCACCCGGCGCAACGCCTCCAGCAGTCCCGGCGCGAGCTGGTTCGCGGCCAGCAGCCGGAACTCCTCGTTGCGCTCGTCGTATTCGTAGATCGCGCCACCGTCGAGGCCGGTCACCCGCACCGCGCTCTGCACGATCGTCTGCAGCACCTTTTCCAGCTCGAGCGACGAGCTCACGGCGCGGCCGACCTCGCTCAGCGCCTTGAATCGGCGCATCGACTTGGTGAGCGCATCGGTGCGGCTCTGCAGCCCCTTGTAGAGCCACACGTTTTCGATGGCGATCACCGCCTGGTCGGCAAAGGTCTCCAGCAACGCGATGTGATGATCGCGGAACGGCCCCTTTTCCTGCCGCGACACGCTGATCGAGCCGATGCCGACGCCGCGGTGGAGCATAGGCACGGCGAGCATGCTCCGGTAGCCGCGCGCGCGCGCGACCGCGCGGGCCTCCGGACGGACCTCCGGATCCTCTTCGACATCGGCGCGATAGCTCGGCGCGCGCGTCAGGACGGCCCTGCCCGCATTCGTCGTGCCGACGGGCGCCGGATAGAGATTGCGAAGCGCTTCGTCGCCCGTCGGGCTGGCGCTGGTGAACGCCGCCAGGTGCAGCATTCCGTCCACGACCCGGTAGACCGCGGCATCGATCGCGCCGATCAGGCGCCGGGCGTTCTCGGCGATCGCGTCGAAGACGGGCTGCTCGTCCTCGGGAGAGCGGGCAATGATGTTGAGAATCTCCGACGTGGCGACCTGATGGGCCCGCGCCTCGGATTCCGCGACGCGCGCGCGATGCAGCATGTCCTGGATGGACTGGCGGACCCGGCTCGCGCGCGCTATAGGCGGCCGCTGGGCCGTTTCCGCCGTGCCTCCGCGCGCTCCACCCGTTCCCTCTTTTGTGTTCACGCAACGTTCCTGTGAAATGCCGCAGGATCCTGCCAGTCTAGCACCGCCCCTTCGATCAGGAGGCGTCGCGCAGCGTGAGCGCGGGCGAGGCGGAAAGGACCTTGCGCGCCGACAGCCAGGCGTTTAGCGACAGCAGCAGCACGCCGGCGAGCGGGCCGGCGATCCAGAGTTCCGGGCTGGGCGGCAGGTCGAGCTCGAACACGCGCCGCGCGAGCAGCTGGCCGATGGCGGCCGAGCCCAGGGTGGCGAGCAGCCCGGCGAGCAGGCCCATGGCGAGGAATTCGACGCGCTGGCTGCCGGTGACCTGGCCGCGCGAGGCGCCGTAGACGCGCATCACGGCGGCTTCGCGCCGGCGCTCGTCCTCGGTGGCGACCAGCGCCGAGTACAGCACCAGCACGCCCGCGCCGAGCGCGAACAAGAAGACGACCTGCACCGCGGCGATCACCTGGTCGATCACGCCCTGCACCTGCTTTACGGCGGCGCCGACGTCGACGAGGGTGAGGTTCGGGAAACGCGCGGTGAGCTCGTTCATCAGCGGCTCCTCGCCCGGCCGCAGGTGGAAGGCCGAGATGTAGCTTTCGGGAAAGCGCCCGATCAGGGACGGCGGGCCGATGACGAAGAAATTCACCTTCATGGAATCCCAGCGCAGCTTGCGCAGCGAGGTGATGCGCGCGCTGAAGGACTCGCCGCCGACCTTGAAGCGGAGCTCGTCGCCCATCTGCCAGCCGAGCGTCTTGGCGATGCCCTCCTCCACCGACAGTTCCTGCGAGCCCGGCGCGAACCACTTGCCGGCGCTGACGACGTTGTGCGTGGGCGGCCGGTCAAAATAGGAAAGATTGAATTCACGCTCGACCAGGCGCCGCGCACGCTCCTCGGCGTAGTCGGATTCGACGACCTTTTTGCCGTTCACCGCCGTCAGCCGGCCGCGCACCATCGGGTCCAGCTCCGGCACCGCGATGCTGTGCCCGGCGAAAAAGGCCTTCACGTCCGCCAGTTGGTCCGGCTGCACGCCGAGCAGGAAGCGATTCGGCGCGTCGGGGGGCGCGCTTCGCCGCCAGGCGTCCACCAGGTCGTTGCGCGTGAAGGTCAGCAGCAATACCGCGGTAAGCCCGAGGGCCAGGCTCGCGACCTGGATCGCGTTGCCGCGGGCGTGCCGCCGCAGGTTCGCAAGACCGTACCGCACGGCGACGCCGGCGAATGCGAATTTACGGGTAAAAAAACTTCCGGATATCAGGCGCAAACCCAGCCAACCGGCCACGGCGAAGATCGCCACCGCGGCGCCGAAGCCGCCGACCACGGTCGCGCCGAGCTGGACATCGCCCGCCTGCCAGATCAGCAGGCCCGAGAGCGCGGCGAACCCGGCGGCATACACGGCGACGGTGCCGGTCCTGGCGCCGCCGGATTCGCGCCGGATCACGCGCACCGGCGACACGTTCTTCAGCTGCACCAGCGGCGGCAGCGCGAAACCGAGCAAAAGGACCAGGCCCACCAGGAAACCCTGCGCCGCCGGCACGAACGAAGGCGCAGGCAGGCTGACCTGGATCAGGCCGAAGAAGATTTCCGCGATGAACAGCTGCACCGACCAGCCCAGCGCCACGCCGGCCAGGCAGGCAATCGCGCCCAGCAGGCAGAATTCAACGCCATAGAGGCGCAGCAGCTTCGCCTGCGTTGCGCCGAAACAGCGCATCACTGCGCAGCCGTCGAGGTGGCGTTCGACGAAGCGGCGCGTGCCGAGCGCGATGGCGACGCCGGCGAGGATCGCCGCCAGCAGCGCGGTGAGTCCGAGGAAGCGCTGCGCGCGCTCGACTGTGACGCGCACTTCCGGCCGGCCGCTTTCGAAGGTATCCACCCGCTGGCCGCGTTCGAGCGCGCCGCGCGCCCAGGCCTCGAGCGCAACGATGCCCTCGCGCGGGCCGGCGGCATAGAGGGTGTAGGTGACCCGGCTGCCGGTCTGCACCAGCCCCGTCGAGGCCAGGTCGGCCATGTTCATGAACACGCGCGGCGCGATGTTGAAGAAATTGGTGCCGCGTTCCGGCTCCAGCGTCAGCACCGCATCGACTTCGAACGTGGCGTTGCCGAGCTTGAGCTTCGAGCCGACCGGCACGCCGAGCGCGGTGACCAGGCGCTCTTCCACCCAGACCTTGCCGCGGGCTGGAGCGGTCTGCGCCGGCCCGTCGGGCGCGTTGACGGCAGGGGCGATCCGCAGGCGGCCGCGCAGCGGATAGTTGTCCGTCACCGCCTTGACGCCCGCGAGCTGGGCACGCGGCTCCGCGGCGTCCTGCCCATCGCCCGCAATGGCCATGCTGATGAAGGCGACCGACTCCGCTTCCTGCAGGCCGCGGCGCACGATTTCCCCGCTCGCGCCCTTCTGCCAGGGATGGTCGGACACCAGCACCAGGTCGGCGCCGAGCAGCTGGTGGGCGTCGCGCGCCAGCGCGCGGCCGACGCGATCGGCGAAGAATGCCACGCTGGTGATGCTGGCCACCGCCACCACGATCGCCATGGCGAGGATGCTCAGCTCGCCTGCGCGCCAGTCGCGCATGAGCATGCGGATCGACTGCTTCACTGGCTGACGATCTTTCCGGCCGCCAGGCGCACCACGCGCCCGCAGCGCTGCGCCAAGTGCTCGTCGTGCGTCACCATCACCAGCGTGGTGCCGAAGCTGCGGTTCAGCTCGAACACCAGCTCGATCACGCTCTCGCCGGCCTCCGCGTCCAGACTACCGGTCGGTTCGTCCGCGAAAAGCAGTTTCGGTTTCACCGAAAACGCGCGCGCAAGCGCGACGCG